>SLHB01000123.1 GCA_007136375.1 Candidatus Hydrogenedentota bacterium | reverse complement strand
AGGCAGCAGTCCGTTTCTTCTTACGCCCCGAGAAAACCCACCGGCTTTCTGTTTGAATTCCCTTGGATTCGAATGGGTTTCCGCCTCAATTCACATTTGGTTTATCGCGAATTCGTGCGAATCGCCGGCGCCGCGCGGTAAAAAGGTCTGCCTATCTCATGCGCATTGGTTTCGATGTCAGCCCATTAACGCCCGCCCGTACGGGCGTGGGCAACTATTGCTACTACCTTTTGAAGCATCTCCTTGATTTGCCGGGCGGCCACGAGATGCTGGGTTTCGCCACGGGCCGCCGCGGTTTAGACCTTGGTTCACTGGAGGGACGTCTTCCCGTGCGCCATTGGCGGGCGCCAACCCGGGCCATATACGCATTGTGGAACTGGGCCGGCCGTCCCCGGGTGGACGCGGCGCTGGGCGGCGTGGATGTGTACCACGCGACGAACTACTACCTGCCGCCCGTCCGTTCCGCGAAGACAGTGGTCACGGTCCACGATCTCGCCTTCCTGGTGCGGCCGGAGCTGTGCAGTCCCCGGATCACCCGGCCCTTCGCCCGGGGCATTGGCCGCTTCTGCCGCCGGGCCGGCGCGATCATGGCCTATTCCGAGGCGACGCGCCGGGATTTGGTGGAGCGCCTCGGCGTGACGGCGGCGAAGGTGACCGTGGCCCCCATGGCGGTGGACGAGGCCTTCGCGCCCATGAGCCGGGAAGCGGCCGAGACCGTCCTGCGGGAGCGTTTCGGCGTGGCGCCGCCCTTCCTGCTCTACGTGAGCACCTTGGAGCCCCGCAAGAACGTTCCCGGCCTGCTGGAAGCCTTTGCCCGCGTCAAGGACCGGATTCCCCACAACCTGGTCCTTGTGGGCTCGGTGGGCTGGAACGCGGATCCGATCTTCGAGACGATTGCGCGGCTCGGCTTGCAAGACCGCATCATTCGGCCGGGTTTCGTCCGTCACTTAGAATTGCCCGCCTTTTACTGCGCCGCGAGCGCGTTTGTGTTTCCCACGTATTACGAGGGATTCGGCCTGCCCCTTCTGGAGGCGCTCACCTGCGGCTGTCCCGTGGTGACGTCGGACAATTCGTCGGTTCCGGAAGTGACGGGCGGCGCGGCCCTGTACAGCGGCGCCGATGATCACACGGCCATCGCCGACAACATCCTGCGCGTCCTCGAAGACGGCGCCCTACGCGCCGATCTCGCCGCCCGGGGCAAGGCTCACGCCGCCCAGTACGCGTGGCGGGACTGCGCCGCCACGACCTTGAACGTATACCAGACGCTCGCGGACCCTTGAGCGGTGCGTATCCTGTTGAACGCGCTACAAGCCGGGAACCGGAGCGGGACGGGGCAGTATTGCGCGAAGCTCGCCCAATGGTTGCCCGCCGTGGACCCGCCCATGGAGCTCCACCTGCTGTGGCCGGACGAAATCGCGCCTCCGCCCATCGAGGGGGAGGATCGCCATGTCCATGTGACGGCGGCGCCGGCGTCGTCGGCGCTGCGCCGCATCAGCTTGGACCAGTGGGGCGGGGTCCGGATCGCCCGGGCGGAAGGGGTGGACCTCATCCATTACCCGGCGAATATCGGCGCGCTCATTGGGCGGTTCCCGTCCGTGCTCACGGTCCACGACCTCAGTTTTTTCCGGAATCCCGAGTGGTTCACGGCGAGCCGCGCCGCGTATTACCGTTGGGCGGCGGCGCGGTCCGTTCTCCGGGCCCGCCGGATCATCGCGGACTCCCACGCCACGGCGAAAGACTTGCGGGAGCGGCTTGGCGTCGCGGCGGAGCGCATCGACGTGGTCCACCTGGGCGTGGACGCCCATTTCCAGCCCGCTCCCGAGACGGCTCAGACGGCGGCGCGGGAGGCGTTGGATCTGCCCGACCGGTTTTTGCTCTACTATGGGACCTTCGAGCCCCGGAAGAATCTGCCGCGGCTGATCGAGGCCTGGGACCGCTCCGCGAGTGTCCACGGGCGCCATTTGGTTCTGGCCGGGCGGACAGGCTGGAAGACCGGGCCGGTGAAGGACGCTCGGGACCGGGCCGCGCACCGGGATTGGATCCATCTGCCGGGCTTCGTGGCCAGCGCGGACTTGCCGGTGCTGCTCTCCGCCGCTGACGCTTTCGTGTGGCCCAGCCTATGGGAAGGCTTTGGCTTGCCGCCCCTGGAGGCCATGGCCTGCGGCGTTCCGGTGCTCACGTCCAACGTGGCCAGCTTGCCGGAGGTGGTGGGGGACGCCGCCCTCGCCGTCGACCCCCTCGACCTCGACGCCCTAACGGATGGGATCCGGCGCATCGCGGAGGACGAAACGCTACGGGCCGCGCTACGGGCCAAGGGCCTCAAGCGCGCCCAGTCGTTCACCTGGGCGAAAACGGCCCGGGAGACGGCGGCGGCGTACGCCCGCGCCCTGGCCGAATAGGCCCTTCTTCCGGCCATGGGGAGGCGAGCAAGGCCGCGGGGTGGCCCGCAAGGCGCCGCTGCGTTACAATGGGACGGTCCGCCGCGACGGGGGGCGGCGCTTAGGGGAAGCTGGCCCACATCCCAAACTGGGGCGGCAATACCGGAATTTGACCGAAGAGGGGACAGCCGGCCGCAAGGGCCGGGGAATCAAGGCGGGAGGAACGCGCCGAACATGGCAGAAGACAAAACCCCCTTGCGCTACCGTGACGCCGGGGTAAACATCGACGCCGCCAACCAGGTGGTGCGGAATATCGGAAAGATCGTCCGGGAGACGTACACGGACCGGGTGCTGCGCGACATTGGCAGCTTCGGCGCCATGTACAGCCTGGACACCCGCGGCATGGGCGAGCCGGTGTTGGTGTCGAGCATCGACGGCGTGGGCACGAAGCTGAAGATCGCCTTGATGACCCAGAAATACGACACCATTGGCATTGATCTCGTTTCCCACTGTGTCAACGACATCCTCGTGCAGGGCGCGCGGCCCTTGTTTTTCCTGGACTACCTCGCGTGCAGCTCCTTGGACCCGGATATCGTGACGGACATGATCCGAGGCGTGGCCAAGGGCTGCCGCTACGCCGGTTGCGCCCTGGTGGGCGGCGAAATGGCCGAGATGCGGGACATCTACCGCGACAACGAATACGATTTGGCCGGCTGCATCGTTGGCGTGGTGGATCGCAACAAGATTATCGATGGGACCCGCATCACGGAAGGCGATGTGGTCATCGGCCTGGCGTCGTCCGGCCTGCACACCAACGGCTTCAGTTTGGCCCGCAAGATCTGTTTCGACGCCGCGGGCATGGATTGCCAGGACGAGATGCCCGGCACGGGCCGCACGATCGGCGACGCCCTCTTGGAGCCCCATCGCAGCTACGCCAAGGTTATCCAACTGCTCATGAAGATTGTGGACATCAAGGGCATGAGCCACGTCACCGGCGGCGGCATCACCGACAACGTGCCCCGCATTCTGCCAGATGGATTGGGCGCCGAAATCGACCTGAACGCGTGGGAGGCCCCGCCCATCTTCACGTTCCTTCGCGATCACGGCAACGTCGACGATGACGAGATGCTCCACGCCTTCAACATGGGCATGGGCTATCTTGTCGTGGTCGCGGCGCAGCACCGGGACAAGGCGTTGGACGCCCTCACGCAGGCTTGCGAAGAGCCCAAGGTCATGGGCAGGATTACACCGGGCGACGGCGTAACGTACTTGGGAAGCCCCCGGTATGGCGCACCGGATTGAGACGGCGGCGCGGCCCGGTCTGGCCGACCCCGCCGGCGAGGCGGCGCGCCGGCAGATCATGGGGGACCTGGGTATCCACGTCGAATCCGTCCGCGTCATCGACGTCTACACCATCGACGCCGCCTTGACCCCGGAAGAGGTGGAGCGGGTGCGCCTGGAGCTGTTTACGGACCCCGTGACCCAGGAATCGGCCACCAACGCCTCCCTCGCGGGGGAATGCGCCTACGTCATCGAGGTGGGCTACCGCCCCGGCGTCACGGACAACGTGGGCCGGACCGCCGCGGAGGGCGTCGCGGACACGTTGGGCCGCGCGCTGAAGCCGGACGAAAAGGTCTTCAAATCGACGCAATATGTCTTGAATGGGGTGGAAAGCCAAGAAGATTGCGAGCGCATCGCCCGGGATCTCCTGGCGAACGAGCTGATTCAGCGTTGGGCCGTCGTGTCCGGCGGCGAGATGGCCCGGCGGGAAGATCCCGCCCTGCTGGACCTGCCCCATGTTACGGACGCCAGCCCGAGCGTCGTGGAGGCCGTGTCCCTCGGCCTGGACGACGAGGGGCTCATGACGTTGAGCGGGGAGCGCATGCTCGCCTTGAGCTTGGACGAGATGCGCGCCCTCCGGGCCTACTACCGGCGGCCGGAAGTCCAGGAGGCGCGGAGCACGGCGGGCCTCCCCGAAAATCCTACCGACATCGAGTTGGAGATCCTCGCCCAGACGTGGTCCGAGCATTGCAAGCACAAGATCTTCAACGCCCGCATCGCGTATCAAGGCCCGGAAGGCAAGCGGGAAATCAACAGCCTCTTCAAGACCTGCGTGAAGGCCGCCACGGACGAGGCCGCCAAGGACGTTGACTGGCTCGTCAGCGTCTTTCACGACAACGCCGGGCTGATCTGCTTTGACGAGGACTACCATGTGGCGTTGAAGGCGGAAACCCACAACAGCCCCTCCGCCCTCGATCCCTACGGCGGCGCCATCACGGGCATCGTGGGGGTCAACCGCGACATCATCGGCGCGGGCATGGGTTGCAAGTGCATCTTCAACACCGACGTGTTCTGTTTCGCCTCCCCGTATTGGGACGGCGCGATTCCGCCCCGCCTGTTCCACCCGCGGCGCGTCCTCCGGGGCGTGCACCAGGGCGTAAAGGACGGCGGCAACCAGAGCGGCGTGCCCACGGTCAACGGCGCCATCGTTTTTCATGAGCGCTTTCTCGGCAAGCCCCTCGTGTTCTGCGGCACGGGCGGCCTGATTCCCGTGAGCGTCGCCGGCAAGCCAAGTCATGAGAAGGCGGCGCGGCCCGGCGATGTCATCGTCATGTGCGGCGGCCGCATCGGGAAGGACGGCATCCACGGCGCCACGTTTTCGTCCGAGGAGTTGCACGAGGGCTCCCCGGCCACGGCGGTGCAGATTGGCGACCCCATCACGCAGAAGAAGATGGCCGACTTCTTGCTGGAGGCCCGGGACCAGGGGTTGTACGCTTCGATTACGGACAACGGCGCCGGCGGGCTTTCGTCAAGCGTGGGCGAAATGGCCCGGGACCCCGGCGGATGCGCCGTGCATCTGGACCGTTGCCCGCTGAAGTACGCCGGCTTGGCGCCCTGGGAGATCTTCCTGTCCGAGGCCCAAGAGCGCATGACGCTGTCCGTACCGCCGGATTCCGTGGCGCCCTTGTTGGATCTGGCGGCGCGCCGGGGCGTGGAAGCCACGGCCATCGGCGAATTCACGGAGAGCGGCCGGTTGGAGTGCTACTACGAAGGCCGGCTCATCGCTGGCTTGGGCATGGACTTCCTCCACGACGGCGCGCCCATCATGGAGCTGAACGCCGAATGGACGCCGCCCGCGCCCGGCCCGCCCGTACGGACAGCGATTCCGGAGAGCGAACTGACCGGCGCCCTCAAGGCGGTCCTCGGCGCGTTGAACGTATGCAGCAAGGAAGCCCTGGTCCGCATGTACGACCATGAGGTCCTTGGGCAGTCCGTGTTGAAGCCGTTCCAGGGCGCGGCGGAGGACGGTCCGGGCAACGCGGCGGT
>SLHB01000140.1 GCA_007136375.1 Candidatus Hydrogenedentota bacterium | reverse complement strand
GTGCTCGCCGAGGCGTTTCACCTGTTGCGCGCGCTCGGCCAGGGCCGGTCGGCCATTCTCGATATGATGCGGCGGGAACTTATTGCGGTTCCGTTCCGGTTGACGGAACACATCGACACCGTCGACAAGCTGTTGAGCCGGTATGCGGACCGTCCGATTTCGCTCGCCGACGCGTGTCTGGTCCGGATGAGCGAAGTGTATGGGGACACGGTTCTCACGCTGGACAGCGACTTCGAGGTCTATCGCCGTCACCGCCGCCAGAAGATCCCGCTCATTACGCCCAAGGCGCGGTGAGTCTACGCACAACAGGCGTCACACCAGCCCTGGAGCGCGCTTCCCTGCCGAGAACATGACGCACACAGAGCGGGACGGGGCGCCGCGCTTGACGCGCGCGGCGGGGTTCTTCTACCGTAGGGGGGGCCGCGTGAGCCGCCCGCGGAATGCCGCGGCGTTGGGGGACGTTATTTGCAGAGGCGGCGATTGAACCGGAATCCACAGGGGGACCAAGGGACAGCCATGGGGGAGCTTTCGCTGGCGGTAAGGTTCGCCAGGTCCGGCGGGCTTGCGTCGCCGCCGTCAGGCCGTCCCGCGCGGAGTAGCCCCTGAGCGTCACCTTCCCTCACTTAACCGCCGGCTCCCACGGCGCCAAACGCCGTGGGCGGCGCGCATTACCGGAGCATAGCATAGAGCATGAGAGATAGTTGCATCGTTTTCACGCGGCTGAGCCCCGTTGTGGCCCTCCTGACTTTCGTGGCGATGCCGCCGCTCGCGGGGGCGGCGTCGATTACGGGCACGGTGGTCTACGAAGGCGCCGTTCCGAACTTCCCGCCCATTCAGACGGACGCGGATCCCCATTGCGCGAATCTCCGGGATGAGCCGCTCTATCCCGAAACGCTTGTCCTGGGAGATGACCAAAAGATCGCGAACGTCTTCGTCCACATCACCGATGGGCTGCCGGAAGACGCAGAGTTCCCCGTGCCGGAGGAGCCCGTGGTGTTGACGCAAGAGGGCTGCCGCTACAGCCCCCGGGTCTTCGGGGTGATGGCTGGCCAGGACCTGACCGTGCTCAACCCCGACGGCATCCTTCACAACGTGAACGCACGCAGCCGCGTCAACCGCGGCTTCAATCTGGCGATGACGTCGAACATCGGCGAGATCACCGTCCAGTTCGACGAGCCCGAGTTCATGTTCGAGTTTCGTTGCGACGTGCATCCCTGGATGATCGCCCATTGCGCGGTAATGGATCATCCCTTTTTCACCGTGACGGGCGAGGACGGCCGTTTCGTCATTGAAGGGTTGGCGCCGGGAACCTACGAGATCGAGGCGTGGCACGAGCGGCTGCCCGCCGAGACGGCCACGGTGACGCTGGAAGAAGGCGAAACGGCGGAGCTTTCCTTCACCATGCGCATCCCCGGCCGCTAACGTGATGGGCGGCGGACCGGCGGACGGGACCGCGAGCATGGAGGAACGGCCCGGAAGGAAGCCAGGCCTAGGGGGATGGGCCCGCGCGGCGGCGGCGCGCCTGTGGCGGGCGGATCACAAGACGGTGGGCTTGCTCTACGGCGTGACGGCCTTCGGTTTTCTGCTCACCGGCTTTCTGCTCATGTTGCTGTTGCGCTGGCAGCTCGCCCATCCGGGGGAGCCCGTTCCCGGCGCCACGGCGCTCCTCGGCCCTAACAACCCTTCCATGCCGGGCGGCGTCATCACGCCAGAGTTTTATAACAGTCTTGGCGCGATGCACGGGACCATTATGGTCTTCCTCGCCGTGGCGCCCTTGGGCGTGGGCGCTTTCGGCGTCTACCTGACGCCCCTGCTCATCGGCGCCCGGGACATGGCCTTTCCCCGCTTGACGCGGGCGGCGTACTTGGCGTACCTCGCCGGCGGCCTCGTGATGCTGGCGGGATTCCTCGCGCCGGGCGGCGCGGCCCGCTCGGGCTGGACGGCCTACCCGCCCTTGGCGGTCATCGAGCCGATGGGCCAGACCTTCTGGCTGCTGGGCGTCTTGGGCGTCATGATCGCCTCGGTCCTCCACGGCGTGAACATGATCGCCACGGTCGTGCAGTTGCGCGCGCCGGGCATGACCTTCATGCGGATGCCCCTCTTTGTGTGGTCCCAAGTGGTCTCGGCGTTCCTCCTGCTCCTCGCCTTCCCGCCCCTGGGCGCGGCGGGGCTCTTGCAGCTCATGGACCGGGCGGTGGGCACAAGCTTCTTCATGCCGTCGGGCCTTGTCGTGGGCGGAGATGTCGTGGAGGTTAGCGGGGGCGGCAGCGCGCTCCTATGGCAACACTTGTTCTGGTTTCTCGCGCACCCCGAGGTGTACGTCCTCATCCTGCCCGCCATCGGCATCGTGGCGGAGATCGTGGCGAACAACATCCGCAAACCCCTGTGGGGCTACCGCGCCGTGGTCTACGCCACCTTGTTCCTTGGGGTCATGTCCTTCCTCGTGTGGGCCCATCACATGTACCTTACGGGAATGGGCACGGCCATAAGCGCCTTCTTCCAGGCGACCACCCTCATCATCAGCGTGCCGAGCATCGTCGTCCTCACATCGCTGCTCATTCCCCTATGGGGCGGCGCGATCCGCTTCACCGTGCCCATGCTCTACGCCCTCGCGTTCCTGCCCATGTTCGCCATCGGCGGCTTGACCGGATTGCCCCTGGCCTTCGCCATGACGAACATCCACCTTCACGACACCTATTACGTCATTGGGCATTTTCATTACATCGTGGCTCCAGGGGCCCTTTTCGCTTTCTTTGGCGGCGTCCACCACTGGTTTCCCAAGATAACAGGCCGAAAAATGAGCGATTTCCTGGGCAAACTCCATTTTTGGCCGACTCTTGTCCTTATGAACGCCATCTTCTTCCCCATGTTCATCCAGGGCTTAGCGGGCGTGTCCCGCCGCCTCTACGACGGCGGGATGACCTACGCCCACGCCGAGCCCGTGCTGCATCTGAACGCGTTCATGTCCTACGCCGCTTTCGCCTTGGCTGTGGCCCAGATCGCCTTCGTGCTGAACGTCTGCTGGAGCGTCTGGCGCGGCGCGCCCGCCAGCGCAAACCCCTGGGAGGCCAACACCTTAGAGTGGGCCGCGCCGTCGCCGCCCGTGGCGGAGGGCAACTTCACCGGACCTATCATCGTGCGCCGGGGCCCCTATGAATACAGCCCGCCCGGCCACGACGCGGACTACTTGCCCCAACACGCCCCGGAGATCAAGCCATGAGCGCCCAAGCTCCCGGGGCGGCGCCCTGGCCCATCCGTCCGGACACAGGTATGAATACGGCGCGGCTTGGCATGTGGCTGTTCCTCGCGGCGGAGGCCATGTTCTTTGGCGCCTTGTTCTCCGCCTATGTGCTGCTGCGAACCGCCCACCCCGCATGGCCCCAAGGAACCGCCGTGTTCAGCCCGGCCCTGGGCGTGGGCGCGGCGGCGGCCATGGCGGTGGGAAGCCTCTGTTGCTGGCGCGGCTTTCGGGCGCTACGCTCCGGCTCGCCCACCGTGGCCCGGGCATGGTTTGCCGCCGCATGCGGCGCGGGCGCCCTCTTCCTCCTTAACGTGTGGACTCAGCACGGCATATTGCGCGAGCACGGGATGTCGCCCCGGGTGGACACGTTCCTGGCCATCGCCCACGTCCTCGCCGGCGCCCACGCCGTCCACGCCGCCGCTGGGATCGCGGTCCTCGCCTGGTTCATCGGTCCTGGATGGCGGCTGCAAGCCCAAACGCCCGAGCGGCAAGCGGTCCGCCTCGCCAATGGGGGACTTTACTGGCACTTCCTGACCCTGACGTGGTTCTGCGTGACAGCCGCGTTGTACGCATGACGAAGGGCGAAACCGCCGAAGCTCGACATAAACGACATGTCATATCGGAATAAAGGAGCGCGAAACCGTGTACTTGAGAAGAGGCCTGAAGGCCCGGCGTAGTGCGGCAGGGACAGCGGCGCGCCTAGCGTTCGTGTCCGCCCTCCTTGGGGCGGGCGCGGCAAGCGCGTGCGTGGCCTGCTTCGGCGATCCAGACTCGGCGCAGACTCAAGGGATGAACGCGGCCATGGGCGTCATGCTCGGCGTCCTCGGCTTGGTGCTCGCCGGCTTTGGCTACGGCGCCGCCCGGGTGGTCCGCGCGGCGAGCGAAGGAACCGGCGGCGGCGCGCCTGGCGACGGGAAGGATTAGGCACGCGGCATGAGCGGATTCTGGGGGATGCCGGAACTGGCTTCGGCCCATGGCGGCGCCATCGACCGGGGGATGCTCCTCGTTCACATCCTCATGCTCGTGGTGCTGACGGGTTGGGGCGTCTTCTTCATAATGGCGCTGGTCAAGTTCCGTGGGTCCCGCCACCCTAAGGCGGACTACGCGGGACTGCGGGGCCGTTGGACCATCTGGACCGAGGGCGCGATCGTGGCGGTGAAGGCCGCCATCCTCATTGGCCTTTCCGTCCCCTTCTGGGCGGCGGCGATCCGCACGCTGCCGGGACCCGGCGAAGACGCCGTCGAAGTGCGCGTGGTTGCGCAGCAATTCGTCTGGAATGTACACTACCCCGGTCAAGATGGGGTGTTTGGCGAGACGCGGCCCGAGCTCGTGGACGACGCGGGCGGCAATCCTCTGGGTCTGGACCGGAGCGATCCCCACGGCCGCGACGATATCGTGCGCGTCAACTGGCTGCATGTCCCGGTGAACCGGCCGGTCATCGTGCATCTGACGAGCAAGGACGTTGTCCACGGATTCTCCCTGCCCGAATTCCGCGTGAAGCAAGACGCCATCCCCGGCATGAGCATTCCGGTGAGCTTCACCCCCACGATGACGACGGAAGAGTTCCGCGAACGTCTTCGCGAGCGGGCCCGGCGGGAGCACGGGGACGATCCCGAGGCCCTGGAGGCCCGGCTCGCCGCCATCGAGGACCGGCACTTCGAAATCGTCTGCACCCAACTCTGCGGCATGGGCCATTACGAGATGCGCGGCTTCCTAAAAGTCCATTCCGAAGAAGATTACGCCGCCTGGCTGGAAGAGCAAGCGGCGGCTTTGCCCGAAGACGGCGACGAAGTGGACGATTTCTGGTTGTAACGAGACAAGACGGGGCTATTGCGAGGAGGATAAGCAAGTTATGGGCGCCGCCAACACCGCCGAGAGCGCCATCCACACTGGGGCGGAAACCACCGCCGCGTCCGGGGGAGGGGACAGCCCGCGCTGGCGCCGGCGCTTCGCGAAACTCCTCTGCCTGAGCACCCTCGGCCTCATCCTCCTCGGCGGCCTCGTCACCAGCCACGACGCGGGCCTCGCCGTACCCGATTGGCCGGACTCCTACGGGCAAAGCATGTTCCTGTTTCCGCCGTCCATGTGGGTAGGCGGCATCTTTTGGGAGCACACGCACCGCCTCGTCGCCTCCGGCGTGGGCCTGCTCACCCTCATCCTCGCCGTGTGGCTCGCGCTCACGGAGCGGCGCGTGTGGGTGACCATGCTCGGCTTCGCGGCGCTGGCGGCCGTCGTTTTCCAAGGCATTCTCGGCGGCGTCACCGTCGTCTATCTCCTTCCGCCCGCCATCTCCGTGAGCCACGCCGTGTTGGCCCAGACGTTCTTCCTTATGACCATCACCCTGGCCTACGCCCAATCCCGGGAGCGGTCGATCCGCGCGGAGCGTCACACCGGTTCGCCGGGCGCCCCCCGCGCCCTTGGCGCCTGGGCCGTCGCCCTCCTGTTCCTCGTCTTCTTTCAGCTCATCGCCGGCG
>SLHB01000468.1 GCA_007136375.1 Candidatus Hydrogenedentota bacterium | reverse complement strand
GGGCTCACCCCCTTGTCTGGCGTTTGGCCGCCATGGTCCACGCGCCCCCGGCCTGTGCTACAATTCCGGGATCATGAAAACCTACGGAACGGACGCTATACTCGACATTCTAACCATCGGCGCGGGGCCCAGCGCCTTGGTCACGCTTCAGGCCGCCAAGGAGGCAGGGTTGCCCGCCGTCGCTATTGATAAGGGCCCCGTCTGCGGCGCCCTTATGGAACACCCCACCTACATGCGCTGGTTCTCCACGGCGGACAAGCTGGAGCTGCCCGGCCTGCCTCTGGTCTCCGTGGAGAAGAGCCCCACCCGGAGGGAATACCTCAAGTACTGCCAGGCTTATGTCCGGCATCACGGCCTGTCCGTCAACACATACCGGACCGTGACCGGCGTCGAGGCGGACAACGGCGCGTTTCGTTGCCGCGCCGTGGATCTTTACGGGCGGGAGTACGTGTGGTCGGCGCGCAACGTGGTGTTCTGCACGGGGTTCTACGATTCGCCGCGCATGCTCGGCGTGCCCGGCGAAGACCTGCCCAAAGTGACGCACCGCTATACGGAGCCCCACCCCTACGCGGACCAGGACGTCCTGGTGATTGGCGCCGGCAGCTCCGCCGCGGAGGCGGCTTTGGAATTATGGCGCTATGGCGCGAACGTCGCCGTGGCGCTCCGCTCCAGCCGCTTTCGCACGAAATACTGGCTGGAGCCGGACTTGGAGAACCGGATCGAGGAAGGGTCCATCACGGCCCACCGCAACTGCGCCGTGACGGCCATCACGCCCGACGCCGTGGAACTGCAAGACCTGACCGGCGAGCGGTTCGAGATTCCCAACGACTTCGTGCTGGCCATGACGGGCTACGAGCCGGACACCAGCCTGCTGGAACAAACCGGCGCCGTGGTGGACTACGCCACGGGCAAACCCGTGCTGACAAGCTCTCTGGAGACCACCGTGCCCGGCATCTATGTGGCGGGCGTCCTCACCGCCGGCCAGGACAGCAACGTGGTGTTCATTGAGAACAGCCGTGAGCACGGCCGGATCATCGTGGACCACATCCGCGCCGCCGAACGCACCGGCGCCGCCGCGCCGTGACCTGGCATGTCATCGCCGGGGCCGCCGGTTGCGCCCACGCCGCCACCCACGGTTGCGCCGCCCTCGTCGTCGACGCCCTCCGCGCCAGCGCCACCGCCGCCATGCTTTGCGAACACGGCGCCCGCGCCATTCTCGTGACTCGCGGCGTGGACGAGGCCCGCGCCCTGGCCGCCGCCCGGCCCGGCGCCCTTCTGTACGGCGAACGGGAGGGCCTGCCTCCCGAAGGCTTCCACCACGGCAACAGCCCCGCCGAAGCCGTCCACGCGCGGGACCGGGATGTCATCTTCACCACCACCACGGGCGCGCAACGCCTCGCCGACGTGGCAGCCGCGCCCGCCGCCGCCATGGCCACCACCGTCAACGCCCGCGCCGCCGTGGCCTGGGCCCAGGCCCAAGGGCGCGATGTGACGGTCATTCCCGCCGGCCTGGCAAGCGATCCGGACTTCAACGCGCAAGAAGACTGGGCCGCCGCCGCGTGGCTCGTTGAATGCAGCGGCGCGCCCGTGGGCGAGGGCCGGGAGGCCGCGGCCCATTGGCGCCGGCGCATCGCCGAAGAAGGCCTGCCCCGTCTCTTCGAAACCGCGCCCCACGCCGAAAACCTCCGCCGCCTCGGCCTGGCGGACGACCTCGTGTTCTGCGCCCGCACCGACGTCACCAGCGCCGTCCCAGCCGTCACCGGCATGGAGGCGGGCGCCGCCCGCCTCGCCTGCTGGCGCCCGCCCCGTCCGTAGCCCGCCCCACGTTGTTTCTCCCAAGACGCCGTGAAAACCCCGTCCAATAAGGCCGGAAAACCGCGGTACAGGGCGGTATATCGCTGTCGGCGTTTACTTAATGCGTAGTTGATTCGTTAATATTCGAAATGGCCGCGCTTTTGCGGGGATCAGTGGATCCAAAGTCCATGGGATCGGCGAGCGCTCCCTTTTGGCCTTGGCGTCGAGGGACGCTGTGTGGAGAGGAGGCGGTGGGATGGTGTGCGCACGGCGTTGTGTCATTGTGGTGGCGGCGCTTGCCGCGCTGCTGGTGTTGGCGGCGGGCGTTTTTCTGCTGACAGATGACGATAGGGCCGCCGCTAGCGGCCCAGAACCCTTGCTCCCGGAGCCCTTGCCGCCCGTGGAGTCGCTGGATGACGAGGAGCTCGCCGCGCTCGTCGATGAGATGTGGCGGATCTTTGGGGAACGGTGCCGGGACGGGCGGCTAGAGTACCGGGAGCATCTGGCTGGCGGTCCCGCGCGCGCGCCCCAGAGAACGGACTACCCCACGTTTCAGCGGCTGGATTACGCCACCTTCCGGGTGGGGATCACCGAGGAGGAGGACGCATGGCTTCTGGAGGCGGCCCGGCGGGCCGGCGAAGAACAAGAACTGGCGATCCCGGTGTTGCTCCCGGCCCTGCTCATGATGGAGGAAAGCCGGCACGCGCCGGAGGATATTCTGGAGTTGGCCGCGAAGGGGTTGGAGTGGAGCCTGGCGTCCGGGAATGGCATGCTCGCCGGCCGCTTCGCCATTCCCCTGGCGAGGCTGGGCACGCCCGAAGCCCGGGCGATGCTGTGGCAAGCGAGCATCGTGGATTTCTACGATCCTCCCGTGCTCCAGCTCGAGGGCGGCGGCCACGCCGTCGAGGATCTGGAGCTGACGGCGCACAGCGCGTATTGGCTAACCCGGCGCACGGCGACCTTTACGCTGACGTTTGGGGACCCTGCGTGGACGGGCCCCATGTACGAGGCCTTGCTCGCGGAGTACGATCACGTCGAAGGGGAAGCGCGCTCACACCTCTCTGACACCCGGAGGTTCATGGATAGGGTGTTGGAGGCTGGAGCCGTGCCCCTTGGCCCGGCCGCGCACTACCGGGTCCCGAGCCGCCATGTTCCGGCTTCCCCCGAGGAGATCGAAGCGCGGATGACGCGGCAACGGCCCGAGCCGCGGGAGCCGGAGCCTTGGGAGCTTCGGGCGGATTTCAACCGGCAGCGAAGCTACGCGCCGGATTGGGGCGCAATGGGCGACGAGGGACGGTTGTCGGAAGCCCAGTGGGCGCGGATCAACGGAGTGCGCGCCTCTGGGCTGACGCTGGAAGAGCGCATCGCGATCTTGGATGACATCTTGGCCGACGGGGCCATGCCCGAGGAGGCGCACGAATGGGCGGAGATCCACCGGCTGTCGATCATGCGCGGGCTGATGACGGACATCCGTCCCTTCGTCGAGGAGGCCTGGGCGTGGCTGAACGAGAATCCGGAGCACCCCGTGGCGATTACGATGGCGGCGACGCTGCTTGGGCGTCTGGCCGGCGCTCCGGAGTGGGGCCTGTCGATTCCCTTCGCCGAGCGCGGTCCCTACGTTGAGGCGGTCTTGGACTGGCTCTACGAGCAGCACGGGTACTTCCACTATCACACGCTCCGCATCGTCTCGGACGCGGGCGCGCGGGCATTGCAACGCACGGGCGCCGAAGGCCTGGAGCACGCCAGGAACGAGCGGATGTTCATCCGGGTAACATTGCAGGACTATCTGGACTCGCCAGAGTTGCAGGAAGCCCATGGCGACATGCTCCCGCCCGAGCGCGCGGCAGCGTTGCTGGAACGGGTGGAGGAGCGGCTCGCGCGCATGCCCGGCGGTTGACCGGCGCGAAAGAAGAAAGCGCGGCGTCCCGTTCCCCTGGGGTGGGGCTGAGGGCCGTAAACGGCTCAACGGGGCGCCTCATCCGGCGATTGAGGCTTTCCATTTCGTTGACGAAAACACGGAAACCGGGTACTATCAATTGTGCGGGGGACAAACCAGGCCCGCCAGCCGGTGGCCCGGGAATACCGGAGGCCGCGTGGGAATGACGGTGGGCCGCCGCGACAAGAAGGGGCCCCATGTCCGCCACCCGCCGTATGCCACACGCCGTTATTCCTTTCCGCGCCGCCCCCCCGGGGCGCTGCGCATGGCGCGCCGTAATCGCCGGACTCGCCCTCCTGTTGACCCTTGCCGCCCACGCCGAGCGCTATATCTACGTCGACGCCCACGGCAATAGATTGGAAGTCGACACGGCGGTCCCGGGGTACTGGCCGGCCACGCCAAAGGCCGCCATCGAGCATGTGACGGACACGCGCATCGGCTTCGAGATCGTCTACCGCGATGTTATCGAGGGGACGCGGCGGGGTTTCGACGACCCGAGCCGGGGCGCCGCCCGCCGCGCCTTGGTCACGGAGGTGTTGCGCTATGTCGACGAAGTCCTCAATGAGGACGGCGCCGTCCGCATCGAGTTTGACGAGTCCCTGCTGAGCGGCAGCGGATATCTCGCCGCCGCCAGCGCCTTCTTCCGCCCCGTCCCCGGCTACCGCAATGGCGCCGCCTTTCAGCACATCACTACCGGCGAACCCAAGGATCCTAACCTACCGGACATGCTCATTCGGGTGAATTTCGGTCACACGTGGAACGAGACGCTGGCGACGCCCACGACCAGCCAGTATGACCTGTTCAGCGTGCTCCTCCACGAAGTGGGCCACGGCCTGGGCATCCTGTCCCTCGCCATCGATGAAGACGCGGAAAGCCGCATCGCCCCGGGCGTGTACTCCGTGTGGGATTGGCTCATGGAGACGGGGAACGGCAACACCTGCTGGGACGAGATGCAACCGGTGTTTGTTGGCCTGCCCCAATACCTCCTGGGCCAGGACAACGGCGTCCTCCTCATCGGCGCCGCCGCCTTGACCGTCCACGGGCAGGGGCCTCGGGTGTACGCGCCCAATCCCTTCCGCCAGGGCAGCAGCCTGAGCCACTTCGCCCCGTCGCTCTCGGGCGACGCGGTCATGCAGCCGTCCATCCCCCGGGGCCGCGCCCGCCGCGCCTATCTGCCCGTCGAAAAGGCCACGCTCTATGATCTCGGGTACACCAATATCGAACTCGGCGTGGAGCTTCCCGAAGACCTCGGCCCGGAGCCCGGCCCCAAGCCCGCGCCCATTCCGTGGGCGAATCCCGAAAGCCTCCCCGCCTTCCGCGTGCCCTTCTTCCAGCACGAAGACGAGTAGCGTCTTCCAGCACGAAGACTAGCGTCCCCGGCGATCCGCCAGCCCGGGCGGACCGCCGGAGACGGCGCGCCGCTTCGGCCTCAGTCTTCCCACATGCCGTCGAAGGGGAACAGCTCGCGCAACTCCGCTTCACTGGGCTGGCGGCCGTGCTCGGCGATCTCGAAGGCTTCGATGTGCTCGATGGCCCCGCCCCGCTCTTCGCCGTAAAGCTCGATGAGCCGGTCCCGGTGACGGTCCGCGTCGGCGGCGAACCGGCGGCTAAAGCGCTCGCGCACGTCCTGCCGCGCGTCCTCCCACTCCGCGTCGGTCTCCGGCACATAGGGATCGCCCACGGCTCCGCCTTCCACGAACTGGGACTCCATCACCGCGAGACCGTCGAGCTTCACGTCGATGACCGGGTCAATGTCCACCACGATGTCCGGCTGAAAGGGATAGGGCCGCTGAAACCGGTCCAGCGAATACAAGAAGACCGGATTCGTTTCCAGATGAGGGACGTCCGGCCGGTAGAAGGGCACCGTCACCATGAAGGCGGCGTCCCGCACCACGAGGCCCGCGTTGCGGTGGTCCGGGTGATAATCGTTCGGCCGGTGGACTATCACGATGTCGGCCATCCACTCCCGGATGAGCCCCACCACCTTGGCGCGGGTCTCCAAAT
>SLHB01000456.1 GCA_007136375.1 Candidatus Hydrogenedentota bacterium | reverse complement strand
GTACGCCGACAGGCGGAAGAAATAGTTCTCTTCTTCCACCGGCTCCAGGGCCGTTCCGTGCTCGGGACAAATGCCGCCGGGCGCCTCCTTTTCCGAGTAGAACTCCTCGCAACCCACGCAGTACTGGCCCGTGTAGTGCTTCTTGTACATGTCCTCGGGGCGGCACATCGACCACAACCGCTGGGCGCCCCGGAAGTGAAGCTCCGAGCTCGTACGGATGAAGTAATCGGAGGAAATGTTCAACCCCGGGATGAGGTCCTGGAAAGCCTTCGCGTTCCGATCGCACAGTTCGCGGGTGATCACGCCTTCGT
Organism: Candidatus Hydrogenedentota bacterium; assembly: GCA_007136375.1. Taxonomy (GTDB): domain Bacteria; phylum Hydrogenedentota; class Hydrogenedentia; order Hydrogenedentales; family SLHB01; genus SLHB01. The sequence goes on along the minus strand of SLHB01000456.1, from coordinate 5,456 downwards.
CAATGGCGGCGCGGACGTTTTTCAACGAGTTCTCATCGGTGCCTGTCAGAAAGAACGTGTCGTGATCCGCGTGCCGGAGATAACGCGCGATGGCGTCCGCCTGCACAAGCTCCAGGGCGAACCCCAAGTGCGGCTTGGCGTTGACGTACGGAATCGCGGTGGTGACGAAGGCCGTCTTGGACATAGCGCAAAGGGCTCCTTAATCGTGTGGTTCTAGCGCGAAGGCCGCGGCGCTCCGCCGAGGCCGTGAACGCCCCGCCATCAGCGGGGAGGCCGTCCGTGCCGTAGCCGGGAGAGAGCGCAGGCTAACCTTGGGATCATTTCAGATGAATGGCCGCGCGGCCGTGTGTGGCTCCGCCCGCGGGCTTCGTTCCTGGGAGGGCCCGCGTCCCCCCCTCCGCCGCACCTTGGACGGGCGCGGCCAGCGTGTTCGGAAGCCAGGCGGGGAACGCGCGGAGATGCGCGTCTAGTGTAGGCAGACGGCCCGGGGCAAAGCAAATCAACGGTTTTGTCTGCGTTCATCCAATTGGGGTGGAGCTTAACCCGGGTCTAACGTAACCGGGGTATCATTATTGCGCCGGCGATCCATCGCCGCGGCGCCCCTGGGGGCGCGCTTGGGAACAGGGACTGGATACCTCGAAAGGAAGTCGAATGGCCAAGGAATGCGTTCTCGTCGTCGAGGACGAGGAAGACATTCAGGAGCTGGTGGATTTCAACCTAACCAAAGCGGGCTATCAAGTACAGTGCGCCGCCACGGGCCAAGAAGCCATCCAGGCGGCGAAATCCAACTTGCCCGCCCTCATCGTGCTGGATCTCATGCTTCCCGGCATGGACGGGCTCGAAGTCTGCTCGGTCTTGAAGCACAACCCCAAGACCAAGGACATCCCCATCGTGATGCTCACCGCCAAGGGCGAAGAGACGGACGTGGTGGCGGGCTTTGAGCGGGGCGCGGACGACTACGTTACGAAGCCTTTCAGCCCAAAGATCCTCGTGGCGCGGGTGAAAGCCGTGTTACGCCGCCGGGAGACGGAGGCGCCGGGGAGTGGTGAAAGCCTTCATATTCACGATCTTGTCATTCACCCCGGCCGGCACGAAGCCCTTGTGCAAGGAAGCCCCGTGGAGTTGACCTTCACGGAATTCCGGGTGCTGCACTGCCTGGCGCGCCGTCCGGGTTGGGTGTTCACCCGATCCCAGATCGTCGACGCGGTCCGCGGCGCGGGCTACGCCGTGACCGACCGCGCCGTTGATGTGCAGATCGTGGGGCTTCGAAAGAAACTGGGGCCCTGCGGCCACTACATCGAAACCGTCCGCGGCGTGGGCTACCGGTTCAAGGAATGAGACGCGGCGCGGGCGCTTCGGGAGCGCGTGACCATGACTGAGCCCGCCAACGCGGCCCGCCACGGTGCGTGAGAGGCCGTTCCCATGAATCTAAGCCGTTTTCCATGGCGCATCGCCCCCCCTGTCGCCCTGCTGACGCTGGGCGCCTGGATCGCGGCCGCTTGGCTCGCCGCGGCGCTCTATCACGGCGCGATGGAAGACCAACTCGCCCGCCACTTGCAGGATCACGCCCGCCTCGTGGCGGAGCAAGTGGCGGCGGGCCAAGCCGGCGGCTACCCGGCCCTGCAAGAACTGTGCGATCGCTACGCGCTTCCAGACGCGCGCCTTGTCATTCGCGACCCCTCGGGCCTCGCGCTGGCCTGGGCCCCCCGGACGCCCCGTCCCACAGCGACGCTCCCCCACAACATGCCCGAGGTGTTGCACGCGGTCCAAGGGCAATCCGTCCGCCACGTCCGTCCCCCCGCGCCCGGCGCTGCGCGCCACCTCCACGTGGCCGCGCCGGTTCAGACCGCGGCGGGACTGGAGGCGGTCATACAAGTGAGCGCATCCGTCCAACCGCTTCTGGACGCCCGCCAACGTCTTCTGACGGCGGCGCTCGCCGGCGGCGGGTTCGTCCTCCTCACGGCTTTCGCGGCGGGCTGGCTCATCGCACGGCGCCTCAGCCGCGCGGCCCGGCGCATCGAAGCAGGCGCGCAGGCCCTGGCCCGAGGCGACCTCAGCGTCCGCGTGTGGGCGCCGGGCGCGGGCGAACTGGACGCTGTCGCGCGGAATTTGAATCACATGGCCGCGGCCCTCAGCCAGCGCCTTCAAGACGCGGTCCAGAAACGAAACGAACTGGAGGCCGTGTTGGCCAGCATGGTGGAAGGCGTGGTGGCCGTGGACGCCCAGGACCGGATCATCCTGCTGAATCAGGCCGCGGCCCGCCTGTTCCGCACGACGACAGCCAAGGCCCAAGGCAAGAACTTGCAGGAGGTGGCGCGGAATCCCGACCTGCAACGGTTCATGGCCCAAGTGCAAGCCTTGCATGGCGCCCCCCCCAGCGGAGGCGGCGCGCCCGCCGAGGGGGAAATCACCGTCTACGACGGGAAGGAGCGCCGTCTCCAGGCCCATGGCACGGTGTTGCGCAACCCCCGGGGACAGCACATCGGGACCCTCGTGGCCCTGAACGACGTGACGAGGCTCCGGAAACTCGAAGACGCGCGCCGGGAATTCGTCGCCAATGTGTCCCATGAGCTGCGCACGCCCATCACATCCATCAAAGGCTACGTCGAGACCATGCTCGATCACGCGCCGGACGATCAGCCGGAGCTCCGGCGCTTCCTCGGCATCGTGGCCAAGCAGAGCGATCGCCTCATAGCCTTAGTGGAAGACCTCCTGACCTTGTCCCGCATCGAACAGGGCGAGGAGCGGATCCCCCTGGAGCGCGGACGAGTCTGGGACGTTTTGGACGGCGCGGCCCAGCTTTGCGGCCATGCGGCGCAAGAGAAGAACATCGCGGTCACGGTGGATTGCCCTGCGAACCTTTCCGTCCCAATGAACAAGGCTTTGCTCCAACAGGCGGCCGTCAATCTCCTGGACAACGCGATAAAGTACAGTCCGCCGGAGACGCGGGTGGAAATGACGGGAAGGCAAGACAACGGAGGGTGCGTCATCGAAGTGCGCGACCAGGGTCCCGGCATCGAGCCGGAACACATTCCGCGCCTGTTCGAGCGCTTCTTCCGCGCCGACAAGGCCCGGAGCCGCAAACAAGGCGGCACGGGGCTCGGCCTCGCCATCGTGAAGCACATTGTGGGCATCCATCATGGCTGGACGACCGTGGACAGCGCGCCCGGCGCGGGCAGCGCGTTCGTCATTCACCTGCCCGGTGGCGGGAATGAGTCCCGCGGAGCCGGGAACTCAACCGATTCGGAAGCGCCCGCCCCGCCCTACTCCGCTACGTAGACGGTCTTGGCGTTGGTGAACTCCCGCGCGCCAAGAAGGCCGAGCTCGCGCCCGTATCCCGAGTCCTTGATACCCCCGAAGGGCATCCGCGGGTCGGACTGGACGGAGGCGTTGACGAAACAGCTTCCCGCGTCCAGCTTGCCGCGGGCGAAGGCTTCGCCCCGCTCCACGTCCTGAGTGAACACGGCCGCTCCCAGACCAAAAGAGGTGGCGTTGGCCAAGGCGGCGGCCTCGTTCTCGTCACGAGCGCGGAACAGCGTCGCTACGGGGCCGAAGAGTTCCTCGTGGAAGGCGGGTTGTCCAGGCGTCACGTCCGTCAAAGCCGTGGGCGGATACCACCATCCCGGCCGTTCCGGGATTTGGCCCCCCATGAGGACACGGGCTCCTTTCGCCGCGCTTTCGCGGACTTGGCGGTCCAGCGTCTCCCGGAGATCCTTCCGGGCGAGCGGACCAAGGTCCGGGTTTTCCGCCGGAAACCCCAATTGTTTACCAGCCATCTCCGCTAGAAAAGCCTCCTCGAAGGCGGCATAGACGCTCTCCACCGCAATGAAACGCTTCGCGGCGATGCAACTCTGGCCGCTATTGACGCACCGGGAATCGGCGCAGATCCTTGCGGCCCGGGAGATGTCCGCATCTTCAAGCACGACATAGGGGTCACTGCCGCCCAACTCCAACACGCACTTCTTGAGCGCCTCACCTGCTTGAGCGGCGATGATCCGGCCCGTGGCGCAACTGCCCGTGAAGGTGACGGCGCGCACTCGGGGATCCGCTATCATGCCCGCGGTCTGGGCGTTCGTGGCGCGGGCGCAACGAACCACGCCTGGGGGCAGGCCCGCCGCAAGGAAGAGGGCCTCGACGGCCAAAGCGCAACCGGTTACGTTCGGCGCGTGCTTGACGATGGCCGTGTTCCCGGCCATGAGCGCGCCAACGCCAAAGCGAAATACCTGCCAAAGGGGAAAGTTCCAGGGCATGATCGCCAAGATCACGCCGAGGGGCTGGTAGTCCACGTAGGTTTTACGCGCGCCGGCGGCGAGCCGGTCCGGCTCAAGAAAACCAGCGCCATGCCCAGCGAAGTGCTCGCAAGCCCACGCGCACTTCTCCGCCTCGGCCTCCCCTTGGTTGCGCGGCTTTCCCATCTCGGCCGCCATGAGTTCGGCGAGCTGGCTCTTTCGCTCCCGCAGCATGGCGGCCACGGCCGTCAGATGAACCGCCCGCTCCTCCACTCCCGCGGCGCGCCAATCCCGGCCACTCTCCGCCGCTTGGGTCAACAGTCCGTCCAGCGTGTCGTCGGTCTGGTATTGGTATTCGGCCTCGACAGCTTCCGTGGCCGGGTTTACGGAAATCAGCGGCATGGCGTCTCCTTGGGTCATCTCTCGCGAGCGCCCGGCGCGGGCTAGGCGCGGGCTGACGTGGCCGCTATAATGGCGGCGCGCCATTGTGGGGCGCCCGTCACTCCGAAGACAAGGGCGGCAACGGGGGCTGAACGCTCCGGCCTTTGCGTTGACCGCCCTTTGATGAAAGGCCGCTGCATGGAAAACTTCGAGGAAATGGTCCGGCGCCTGGACGGACTCGCCACGGGCTACACCCATTCCCAGATCCTTTTCACCGCCGTGCGCGCCGGCGTGTTCGATTTCCTTCAAGAACCGCGCACCGCCCAGGATGTGGCGCGGGCATTCGGATGGAGCGTCAGAGGCGCGCGCATGCTCTTAGACGGTCTCGTGGCCCTTGAGCTGGTGGCGAAGGAGGCGGGTTGGTACGAGAACCGGCTCATCGCGAACACCTGTCTCGTCGCAGAGAGCGAAGGCTATCAGGGCAACATCATCAGCCACAAAGCCAACGGCTGGGCCGCGTGGGCGCAACTGCCCGCGGCCGTGAAAAGCGGCCAAGCGCCAGCTTCCATCCAGGAGGAGGACACTGCAGAGGAGCGGCGGGCCTACATTCTTGGCATGGACGATCTTGGGCGCCATTCGGCGCGGGATATCACGAGGCGGGTGGACTTGTCGCCGTACAAGCGCTTCCTCGACGCCGGCGGCGGTCCCGGCTCCTACAGCATCGCGTTCCTGCAGCGGCATCCGGAAATGACCGCCGCCTTGCTGGACCGGCCCGACGTGTTGCCCATCGCCCGGGAACAGGCGGCGAAAGCGGGCGTCGAAGATCGCATCACCTTTGTGGAGGGG
>SLHB01000266.1 GCA_007136375.1 Candidatus Hydrogenedentota bacterium | reverse complement strand
CGGCGCCACGCACTTGACCGCGGGCATCGATTCGCCCGTGGGCGAGTCCGGCGTAAGCCTCCCCCTGTTCCACCAGCCCCTTATGGTGACGCCACTGCGGCGTTCGCGGACCGTGGACCCGTCACAGTATCCCCTGTTCTTTGGCGAGGACGCGCACAGCCTCAACACGAGCACGCGTCTTGGCAAGGGAGCGGAGATCACGATAGAAACCGGCGGCGCGGACGCGCCGGTGGCGGCCCTGGGCGTGGTGTCCTCGTTCGGCTACAGCGGCGCGCCCCAAGGCGACCCCATGTGCGAGATCGCCTTCCATGCGGAGGACGGGCGCCGGTATATGCAAGTCCTTGAAAGCGGGGTAACAACAGCCCGAAGCGACTATGACTACCGGAGTCCGGCCCTTCAGGATCACGAGCGCATTCCCACCATCGACTCCGTCGAGGCGGATTACCTGAACGTGGACGGAGCGCCCTTCGTGCGGCGGCGCTACGCGGCTATCTTCGTGTTTCCGGAGCCGGTTGACGCTCCAACCAGGGTGGAGCTGCGATCTTTCGCCGACGCGGTGTTGGAGATCCATGATCTTGTCCTGATGCCCAGCGTGCCGGAGGGGACGCACGCGCCCCAGGCCACGTTCCAGCCCGCCGGCTAACCCGGCCACCGCTATGTCCCCGCCCAAGGCCCAACCCGCCCAACAACCTCTCCCCGTGGGAAACACGGCCCTCGCCGCCGCGCTTGTGGGCGCCACGGCATTGGTCATGTTCGCCGGTCCCATGGGGATGCTTCTGACTGTGGCCTTGGCGGGCGGCGCCGCCGGCGCGTTGGCGGCTCCCCTGGCGCCGTGGTTGCTGTTGCTCTTCTTCGGCGCCCTCCTCGCCTTCGCCGTTCCCATGAGCGAAATGCCGATAACCGTCGCGGGGTTCAACGTTTACGGCGCCGATCTCGTGGCGTATTTTCTCGCCGTGGCGGTGGCGTGCCGGCTGTGGATGGCGAACGGTGCGGAAGCCGGAGGACCGGCGCTGGCCAATCCACAGGAGCGAATGATCATCGTTATCCTCCTGGCCCTTACGGCCTATGGCTTGCTGATGCTGCTCTCCGGCCTCGCCTCCGGCCATGAGCCACGGGACGTCTTCGGCGATTTCCGGCGCCTGTACTTCTATCCCCTGGCCATCGCGCTGCCCTTACTGCTCCCCAGCCCGCGCAATCTAGGAAAGGCGGTTACGTACACGCTCGCGGCGGCGGGCCTCATCGTGCTGGCCATCGCCTTGGATCGGCAAATCACGGGGCTCACATGGCAGCACGCCTACTTTCTCGCCAGTGAGTATTGGACCCCCCAGGCGCGGCTGTTGTCGCAATTCGAGATTGCGACGCTCGGCATCGTGCTCGGGCTCGCCACGGCCGGCGTCCGGGTAGGCAAGGGCCCCCTGCTCCGGCTTGGGTTTCTGGCTCTCGCCGCGGCGGCGGCCGTCTACCTCGTTCTCAGCGGCTGGCGCCTGGCTCTCATCTTCTTGGCCCTAGCTCCCTCTGCCGCCCTGGTCATGACCATCTGGATTCGCCGGGAACGGTTTCTGGGTCTTGTGGCCGCCGCCGTGGTCCTCCTGCTCTTGGCAGGCGCAACCTTCTCCATGGCGGCGCTTCTCTTTCCGGAAGCCACGGAAGAGACCATCGAGACGCTACGCCAGCGCACCATCGAACGGGAGTGGCGGGAAGACCAACGCTATTACGCGTGGTCACAGGCCCTGACACACTTCCTGGAGCACCCCATCGCCGGAACGGGTATTGGACACCAGCTTGGCTTCTATATGTTGACCAGCGAAGGCTTGTTCATGTGGCATACGTCCACGACCCACAACGTCTACTTGGACGTGCTGTATCAGACAGGTGTGCTCGGCTTCCTCCTCGCCGCCGCCCTCCACTCCGTCTTCATCATCTACGTGCTGCGGGCGTCCCGAGGCGTCAGCGGCAACCGGGAAGGCCCCCTCGTTGGACTTTTCGCCGGATACCTCTGTATTCTTGCGGTCAACTCGCTGCAACCGCTGCAAACAGGGGCCGCCGTGGCCTTGTCCCTGATCATGGGGTACATTCTGGCGCTGGTCCGCCCCAGCGGGGAGAACGAACACGCCCGGGTTTAACTGTCCATCCCTCGGGAATGCAGGCGGCCTGTCCTTCGCCCAGGGCCATCTTGCCCGATCTTCCCATCACTGGCCGCCATCCATTCCATGACATCACTGGAACGCACCGCCGGAAATACGTTCATCTACATGCTGGGGTTGATCGCCAACCGCGGCGTGGCCTTTCTGTTGGTGCCTCTATACACGCGGACATTCGAACCCGGCGTCTTCGCCGCCCTCGACCTGTCCCTGGTCACCATCATCTTCTTGATCCCCGTGTTCGAACTCGGCATGAACGCGGCCCTGGTTCGTTTCTATCACTACTGGGACACGCCCGAGGGCCGCCAGAACGCTGTGTCAACCGCGCTGTCCTTCGTACTGCTATCGTCCGCCACGCTAACAAGTATGGCGTTTGTATACGCCGCGCCATTGGCTCACGCGATCTTCGGCGACGCCACGCAAGACCACATCGTGCGGCTCATCGCGGTCGTGGTCGCTCTCACGGCCGTCTCGAATCAAGCGCTGGCGCTGTTGCGCGCCCAGGAGCGCTCCATGGCCTTCGCTGCGCTGAATCTCGTCCGCGCGGTAGTAGGTCCCGCCGCCATCATTGCCCTCGTGGTTGGGCGCGGCATGGAAATCGAGGGCGTTCTTTACGGGGATATCGCAGGGCTCGCTGTGATGACCCTCGCGGGCTTGTGGATTACCCGCGCCCAACTCGGCTTAGGGCTGAACGGGACTGCCTTACGCAGCATGCTGGCCTTTGGCGCGCCGCTGATCCCCTGGGCCGTGACTTTGAACATCATCACGCTTTCAGATCGCTATCTTCTGCGCGTGTGGAATACGCCGGAAGAGCTGGCCATCTACAGCCTCGGATTCAAGGCCGGCATGATCATGACCCTGTTCACCCGAGCCTTCCAAACTGCTTGGCCAGCGTCCGCCTATTCGATCGCCAAGGAGTCCGGGGCAAGCGAACAACTCGCCACGGCCGGCCGGTACGTATTCGCGCTTACCGCGCTGGCGGCCTCCGCGCTGGCGCTGCTCGCCCCCGAGCTGGTCGCCGTACTTGGCGGCGCCTTCTACACACCAGCCGTGGCCATCGTGCCATGGATCGTCTTTTCCTACGCCATCTATCAGCTTACCCTATTCTTGCTTACGGTTGTGACCATCACCAACAAGAATCTCTATGTAGCGGCCATCGCCTTGACGACGGTAGGGGTGAAGCTTGGGCTCTCGTTCGCGCTGATTCCAGCGTACGGCGCCCACGGGGCGGCGTGGTCGACCTTCGGCAGTTTCACCGTGTTGCTGGGGCTGAGCTACGCCGTCGCGCAACGCGTATACTTCGTTCCCTACGCGCTTCGCCTCATGGGCGCATACGCCCTCATCCTGGCGTTGTGTCAGACGGCGGCGCACACCTTTGCATCGGAGGCGACAATCGGTCATACTGCGCTGCGGCTGGCGCTCCTAGCCGGCCTTGGGGCCCTAACGGTGGTCATGGGGTTGGCCCACAAAGAGACGGTCCTCAAGCTCGCGCAACCACGACGCTTGTTCAACCGCCTCTTTCGCGCAAGACCGTAACGGAAACCGGGGCCAACCCGCCGGGAAAGAAGTCCATTCCGATCGCTTTCTTCGAAGACTGACATGCGATTGTTCTCTATAGCCACACATAATCCCGTTAGCCATCCGTCCGCGCCGCGCCGAACCACGCGGACCCTCGCGCTGTGAGCGGCGCCCTGCCCTTCAGCCCTTGGGTCCCGGATGATTCGGCTTCCCAGGCGAGCGCCCGGTTGCTGGCCAAACGCATCCTCAACGAAACGATCGTCAGTGCTTCGCCGCGTATCTTGGACGTCGGTTGCGGCATCGGCGACTCCCAGGGGGACTTGTTAGCCTATCGCGCGGACGCCCAATGGTACGGCTTGGACATCATGACATCGCAGGAGGCCAGCCAACGCGCCGGCGCTCCTCTGCGCATGGCCTACTACGATGGAACCGCCTTTCCATACAAGACCGGCGTCTTCGACCTCGTGTACTCCCGGCAAGTGTTCGAGCACGTCGTCGAGCCGGGACGGGTAATGGCGGAGATCGGACGTGTGCTTCGGCCGGGGGGCGTCTTGACCCTTTCGACCTCCTTCCTGGAGCCTTACCACTCCGAGAGCGTGTGGGGATTCTCCCCCCTCGGCCTGATCCGCCTGACCACGGGGGCGGGGCTAGACGTAACGGAAATCCGACCGGGGGTGGACGGGCTCACTCTTCTCCTCCGGCGCCTGCTCGGCCGCCCCGCCTGCTTCACGAGGTGGTTCGAGCGCGAATCGCCCTTGAACAGACTCATCGGCCTCGCGGGACGTCTCCGAGGGCGGGATCCGCGCGCCATCAACATACAGAAGCTCCAGATCTGCGGCCATATCTGTCTCGTGGCGCGAAAGCCGGCAGGAAGCGGCAGCGGCGACGGGGCTGGCCCGGGGGACACCGAAGGGCGATGACGAACGGCGGCAACAAGATTTTCGCGCGGCGGGTCTTGCTCATCACCCACGCCTATCCGCCCATCACCGGCGGTATTGCGAACATCATCCACAGCGTGGCGGTGAGCCTCGGAGACGCGCTCCGGCAGGTGATCGCGCCTTGGGACTCCCGCCGCAAGGGCTACGAAGACGCGGCGGCCCGCAAGGAAGAAGTGAAAGCCCTTGACGCGGCCAGTTCCTTCCCCGTGCGGCGAATATGGCTGGACACGAGCAGCCGCGCCCGATCCGTCGTGGCCTTTGCCCTCTTCAATCTCCGGTGCGCCGTCGCCATCGCGCGGCTCCGGCCCGGCCTCGTGTATTACGGGTTGGGCCATCCCGTGGCGCTGTCCAGCGTCGTTTGCCGGCTTCTGGGGATTCCCTACGTGATCCACGCCTATGGGAGCGAACTCCTGCGAAAACGAGGCCCCGTGGGCGCGGCCCTCCGGCGGCAGGCGCTCAGACACGCCGCCCGCTGCGTGGCGATCAGCCGTTGGACCAAGAACGCGCTGGAGGAGACAGGCGCGGTTTCCGGCCGGGTCTCGGTCATTCACCCCCGGATTGCTCCGAAACGCCTCCAGCCCGTTCACGATCCCGACGACTTCCGGACGCGGAACGGATTGGACGGCAAGCTGACAATCCTCACCGTCGCCCACCTCATCCACAGGAAAGGCCAGCACCTCGTCATTGAGGCGCTGCCGCGGCTTGTGCAGAAGTATCCGGACGTGCGCTATGTCGCCGCGGGGGTGGGTCCAGATCTAGAAAAACTGAAGGCCTTGGCCAGGGAACGCGGCGTGGAGGACTATGTCGTCTTTCCTGGCAACCGCGACATCGCCGATTTCTTCAACACTTGCGACATCTTCGTGATGCCGAGCCTGTACGTCACGGAGCCCAAGGCCGACATCGAGAGCTTTGGCGTCGTGTATCTTGAGGCGAACTACTTCGGCAAGCCCGTAGTCGGGGCGCGCAATGGGGGCATCCCCGAAGCGGTGGCCGATGGCGTGAGCGGGCTACTCGTGGAGACAGGCTCCGTGGACGATCTTGCAGAGAAGCTGGACACGCTTCTAGGTGATTCGGAGCTTCGGGAACGGCTCGGCCGGCAGGGCAGGGAACGCGTTCTGGCCGATTTCACCGAGGAAAGCTTGCGACCGGAATTGGAGCGGGAGATCCTGAGCCT
>SLHB01000336.1 GCA_007136375.1 Candidatus Hydrogenedentota bacterium | reverse complement strand
TAACGGGTCGACGACAACCATAGAGTCGTGACTATCGCGCCGCCAAAAGAATGGATTGCGCGCCAAGGGCGAGCATCCGGGACGGGTCTTCAACCGAGGACGGGGCCGGGCTGAAATGAAGGCTCCCCGGCGTCCAAGCAACGCTGGACGCCGGGGAGCGGGATCTTCTTTGTGAATGGGGCTCAGTTGGTGCGGAGGCCTTGTATGCGCAGCTTGAGGTCCCGTGGGCTCGTCGCATTGGCCAGCGCGTCGCGGGGACTTATCTTGCCTTCCTCATAGAGCGCGAACAGCGCTTGGTCAAAGGTCTGCATGCCGTATTGGTCGCCGCCGTCCTCGATGAGCCGGACGACATCCTTGAAGCTCTTGCCCTGGTCGATGTAATCGCGAACGGTGCGGTTGCCAATGAGAACCTCCGCGGCGCAGCAGCGGCCGACGCCCTCCTGAAGGGGAATCAGGCGTTGCGAAACCACGGCGCGGAGCACGCTCGCCAACTGCTTGCGGATTTGTACCTGCTGATGCGGTTCAAAGAAGTCGATGATCCGGTTGAGGGTTTCGACGGCGTCCACGGTGTGAAGGGTCGACAACACGAGATGGCCCGTCTCGGCGGAGGACAGGGCCGTCTGTACGGTTTCGGCGTCGCGCATCTCGCCGATGAGGATGACGTCGGGATCCTGACGCAAGGCGCCCCGGAGCGCGTTGGCGAACGACAGGGTGTCATGGCCGACTTCGCGTTGGGTGAGAATAGCTTGTTTGTCCCGGTGCACGAATTCGAGGGGATCCTCGATCGTCACCACATGGCACGCCCGCGTCTCGTTGATTTCGTTGATCATGCCGGCGAGGGTGGTCGATTTGCCGCTTCCGGTGGGACCGGTTACCAGCACCAGCCCGTTGGGCGCCTGGCAGATCTTACGGAGCACTTCGGGCACGCCGAGGGACTCCAGCGGGGCGATCTCCATGGGAATGGTGCGCATAACGATGCGCGTTTCGCCGTCGTCGCGGCAGGCGTTCACCCGGAAGCGCGCCTTTTCGCCGAGGGTGTAGGACGTGTCAAGCTCCTTGAGGCGCTTGAACCGCTCGACGTCTGGCTCGGCGGCGATGGCGTTCAGAAAGGCGGCCACGTCCTCCTCCGTCAAGAGATCGCCTTCGAGGCGGACGAGCTTGCCGTCGATACGGTAAATGGGCGGACAACCGACCTTGATGTGGATATCGGAGGCGCGATCTTCCAACGCGCCCTCCATGAGGGATTCCAACACGCTTTCGGCATGGAGTATGGGCATGTGCGGGGCATCCTATGTGGCCGCCCCGGCGTCTACTGGAGCGGCAGGCTGGAATTCGCGGTGTCTGTCATGGCGCCCACATGTCCGTGCGCTAGACGGGACGCGCCGGCGGCGGCGATCATGGCGCCATTGTCTAGACACAGGGCGAAGGGCGGCAACGCCACAGGGACGGGGAGCGCTTCCTGGAGGCGCTCGCGCAGCAGCCGGTTGGCCGCCACGCCGCCGGCCACCACAACACAGGGCGCGTCCATCCGCTTCACCGCCGCCTTGGTCTTTTCCACAAGAATATCGACGGCGGCCGCCTGAAAGCTCGCGGCGATGTCAGCCCTATCATCGGCGCCTTCCTGCAATTGATACAGCACCGCCGTCTTGAGGCCGCTGTAACTGAAGTCCAGCGTGCCATCGTGGACCATGGATCGGGGAAACGCGATGTGGGCGGGATCGCCCGCTTCCGCGGCCTTTTGGATGGACGGGCCGCCGGGATAGGGCAAGTCCAGAAGCCGCGCCACCTTGTCGAAGCATTCCCCCACGGCGTCGTCCCGCGTGGTCCCCAGCCATTCATAGCGGTGCGGCGCGGGGCACCAGATGAGGCAGGTGTGGCCTCCGCTCACGATGAGGGCGAGAAAAGGGAAGTCCGGCGGCTCCTCCGCCAAGAACACGGAAAAGATGTGGCCTTCCAGGTGGTGGACGGGCACATAAGGAACGCCCCATCCGTAGGCCAAGGCTTTCGCGAAATTCACGCCCACCAGCAGCGACCCCATGAGGCCCGGACCCGCGGTGGCCGCGACAGCGTCCACGGGCGCTCCTCCCGCTTCCCTGAGCGCCAGCTCCGTGAGCTGGGAGATGCACTCCGTATGGCGGCGCGAGGCGATCTCAGGAACCACTCCGCCGAAAGCGGCGTGGACGTCCACCTGCGAAGCCACCTCGTTGGCCAGGATGGTCCGGCCGTTTGCGAGGACGGCCACGCCGGTCTCGTCACAGGAAGTCTCAATCCCCAGGATGCGCGTCACTGGACGATCTCCGACACGGGGACCAGCTCGATCCCTTCCTCCTCCAGGCGCGCGGCCAATTCTTCCAGAATATCCGCGAATGCGGTCTGAAAATGTCCTATTGCAATGGCTTCGCCTTCGGTTCTGCAATGACGAATGAACCGCTCGAACTGGTTCCGGATATACTCGGGATCCGGCTTGTGGTCCAAGAAGACGTGGCGCCGCGCCGTGGCCACGCCCGCCTCCCGCGCCATGCGCTCGCCATGGGTCTTGGCGGTGGTTCTGCTGTCCACAAAATACAGAGACGCGCCGGCGATAGCGTCGATAAACGCGCGCATGGCGGGCGCGTCGCCCGTGAACTTGGATCCCATGTGGTTGTTCACGCCCACGGCCCCGGGCACGGTCTCCAAAGCCGCCCACGTAAACTCGTAGATCTCCTCCGGCGTCATCTCCGTTCGCAACTCTCCGGGATGACTCGTGCCGAAATTCTTGGCTTCCATGGGCATGTGCAGCATCACTTCAAACCCGGCCTCGACGGCGCGCCGCGCGATGTCTTCGCCCTGGGGCGTGTACGGCAGGATGGCCAGCGTTAGGGGCAGGCCCGATGCGAGAATGACCTCTGTACGTGGGCCGCCGTAACCGCCGTCGTCAACGATGATCGCCGCCCGAAGACCGGTCGCCACAGGGTTCGCGGGCGACGTGGAGCGCGTGGCCGCCGCCTCGTCCAGCGGAGTCTCTTCTACGTTCTCCCGTTCCTCGCCGTTACCGCCGGGCGGATTCAAGGCCGCCTCCGCGCCGCCGTTGGGATCTTCCCCGTTTGCTTCGCCGTTGGCGGGGGCGTCAAGCCATTCGGGCCGGGCCAAATCCTCCGCCTCCGCCATTTCCAGCGATGGCGCAGCGGCCAGCACAAGGCAGGGCGCGCCGTCAAAGGCCAACACAAAGGCTCGATGCTGGTCATGCATCGGCGCCGCCAGAGAACCAAAGGTCACGGGCATGTCGTCCAGTTCAGCGGAAAGCATGGCGAAGAGGGCGTCAAGATCCGCGGGCTCGGCGAGCTCGGCGGCGATCCAGCCCTCCGGGGCGGGTTCGGTCTCCTCCGGCCAGTCCGGAGACGGACCGTCATGATGCGCCACGTTCGCCCATGGCAGGCCGCTCCGCGCCAGAAGAGCCTCCACTTCGGCGCGCAAGGCGCCACAAGACGCGATGCGCGGCTCTGGCGGTGGCGGAGGCGGGCTCCGCAGGATCACCCTGGCGAGCTCGCGGTTCGCGTAATGGAGCGACAACTCCGAATCACCGCCGGGCGGCGTCTCGTCATAGACGGCGACATTCGCGAGGGTCATTTCCCGCGTGAGAAGGCGCTCCAATCCGGCGGCGCTCACGCCTTCGGGAAGCTCCGCCTCTATCCGGGCGTGAAACCACAACGCCGCCCCGTCGTCCACGAACTCCGGCTCGGCGCCCTGAACGGCGGCGGGCGGCAAACCGGCCGACAACAGGTGCTGCTGGACGGCTGTAATGTGACGGTACGTGGGCGCCCGTAGATCGATGGGCCGAGATTGGAGGTAAATTGCCAAGGCTATGAGGCACGCCACGGCCGCCGAGAAGCTCAGGCCGAATCCCAGCGCGACATAGGGCCACCGTACGGGCGGAGGCGGCGCCGTGGGCGGCCCCTCCGGTGGCGCGTCCTCTTTCGGGGCGCCGCCCCGGGGTTCGAAAGCCGCCATTAGATATCCACGCACTCCACGTTGTTCAGCGGACTCCCCAGAAAGCAGGCCCCAACGCCAGCAAAACCCGGCGCGCCGTCGGTTACCAGAAACCGATGAACCGGCGCCTTTCCATCAGAATCGCCGGCGGCGTCTTCCGCGCCGAGGGCCCCCAGCGTCTCGGCCACCGCCGCGGCGGTGGCGCCGGCGCTATCGACGAGACGAACCTCCGGCCCCATGGCCGAGCGGATCACAGCGGTCAGCAGGGGGTAATGCGTGCAACCCAACACCAGGGTGTCAACGCGGGCGTCCTTCAAGGGCCGCAGGTAGCGCTCCGCGACTTGCTCCGGCACCGGCCCCTCCGTCCAGCCTTCCTCGGCGAGCGGAACGAATAGCGGACAGGCTTGGACGTGGACTTCCGCGCCGGGAGCGAGCTCCCGGATGGCGTCCTGGTACGCCCCGCTTCCAATGGCGGCGGCCGTCCCGATTACGCCGATTCGGCCTTCCGCGCTAGCCTCCGCGGCGGCGCGGGCGCCCGGTTCGATGACCCCAAGAACGGGCGCGTCCACCTCGTCCCGCAACACATCAAGGGCGTAAGCCGAAGCGGTGTTGCAAGCGACGACCAACAGCTTCAGGTTCGCCTTAAGCAACACCCGGGCGCATGCGCGGGCGTACCGGACGACCGTGTTGGCCGACTTCGTTCCATAAGGCACCCGGGCGGTGTCGCCCAGATAGATCATGGATTCCCCGGGGAGCCGTTCGGAAATTGCCTTGAAGACCGTCAAACCACCGACGCCGGAATCGAAGATTCCGATAACGCCGCGGGACTCAGCCATCGCCTTGGCTGCTCCCCACCCAACTTGTGTCGCGGCCGATGGGCGCGCTCAGATCCAGGTGCCCCGAAAAAACTTGTTGAGGCGGCGATCCTTCGATGAGTATACGCACCCGGTCTACGCGGGCCTCGGGCCCGCCTTGAATCCCCGGCTGGGTCAAGGTGTTTACAAGGCCGTAGACCATCAGCGCCTCGGCGGTCGCGCTCCCGGCCAGATCTTGCACGGCTTCCCGGGTCAAGTCAATGACGAGCTCGCCGCCGGGCAGCAGATACACGGCGCGAACCCGCGTCTGGGGAGACATCAAGGGGGTATGAGCGTCGCTGGAAGGTCCTTCGATGAGCGCCTCCAGGGCCCTGCGGCAATTGGCGACCGTGCTCTCGCTATAGTTCAGCCGCCGCTGCTCGGTCTGGAGGGAGGCGCCGTCTGGCGCGATGAAATAGAGCTGCACATCCCGGGTCACCGTGGCCTCGGTGGGAACAAACTCGGGCTCTTCCTCCCCAAACTCCGGAAGACTCAGCGCGAACGGCTGTTGACCCTGGTTAAACATTTCATACACCAGTAGGGCCAGGGCGAACAATAACACGAGGGTTATCATCGCCCACGTCACCATGAGACCGCGCCAGACCAGCGCGCCTCGCTCCGTCGTGCTCACGGGTTACCTCCTTGACAACACCAGTTCATCCGCGAATTCCCGTATGGCCGACGCGATGGCGGCCGCCGCGTCATCCTGGTAGGCTTCCGAGCCGAGACGCGCCTCGCCATCCGGATGGGTAATCACTCCGATTTCCACCAACACGGCGGGAACCTCCAGCGTGCGCAGCACACGCACAGGGACCTCGCGGACGCCCTTCACGGGGCCATCCGTATGTCCCGTCAAGGCTTCGGCGATGGCGGCCGCCACGGCCGCGCTTTGGGCGCGCAGGTCCCGCGCCTGGGCGCGGCGGACGGCGCTTCCCGGCGCAGCGCCCCCTT
>SLHB01000228.1 GCA_007136375.1 Candidatus Hydrogenedentota bacterium | reverse complement strand
TTCCATGCATCGGCGGCGGACGCCGTGCTGCGTGGGAACGGCCCTCGTGGGCGGTGAAGGGTTTGGCGGATGGCGGAAAGGGGCGTCCGTGGCGTCGCCAGAGCAGATCAGCATAGAGCGCCCTCCCCTCTCTTGCAGCGAGACGCACCGGTTTGCGCCACGCTGAATGTTACGATTATAGAATAATGCGGGTTGTTCTGTCAAAGCCTTTGGGAGATTCGTGGGCCGGGAGATGACGCAACGCAAACATCCCCCTAAATCCCCCTTCAAAGGGGGACTTTTGAATACGTTTGGCTGCGCTTGTATCACGCAACTCTGTGGGCTCTGTGGCTCTGTGGTTGTACTGCGTTCCTTTTCGTGCTTTTTCGTGTGATTTCGTGGCCAACATCTCACGCGAATCGCGCGGACGGCGGGCTTGGTTTGACGGGGCGGCGCCAAACCCGTATACTCCCCTCAACCTCTGGAGGGAACGGCGTTCCGTCTGGGGGCCGGCGCCACGGCGCCAAACACCTCCCGGCACGGCTCGGCCGTTCCGGGGCGACAACATCGGCTGTGGGCATTTCGGAAGTACGGTGAAAATCCGTCGCAGTCGCGCTGCTGTAACCGGGGACGAACCCCGCACAAAGCCACTATCCGCCTCGCGGATGGGAAGGCGCGGGAAGTAGGACGATCCGGAAGCCAGAAGACCTGCCCACTTGCAACGTAGTTTCTTACGTCAACTTCGCGGAAAAGTTGGGATGGGATCCCTGCCTTCTTGCAAGCCCCTCCTGCCTTTCTCCTAACGCGGACGGGATCCGTCTGGCCGTTGGGCGGACTGATCCTTTTGTGCAAGGAGGAGTGTGTCATGCCACGCCCTTTCGTCCAGTGCTTCGCCGTTCCAGTACTCGTGTTCCTGGCCGCTGTCATGGCGGCGGCGGAAGACCATCTGCCTGTCCTTGAACCCCTCGAAGGCTTTCCTGGGGAGAGCGCCGCTTTTGGCGTCACGGCGGCAAGCCTCAACGATGGCCGCTACATGCTGTGGGACGGGGACGCGATCCTCGTGGAGACGGGGTTGGAATCGGGCGCATTCGAGACCGTCGCGGACGGGTTCGCCGGAGATCCGGGGTTCATCGCCGTGTCTCCGGACGGGGCCCAAGCCGTTCTCGGCGCGGGCGCATCGGGCGATTTCTATCTCGTGGCGACGGCAGACCCTGGCCCGGCGGAAGTCCTTATCAACACGGAGAACAACTTCACGGGCGCCTTCATCTCCAACGACCAGGTTCTCTTTGACCGCGCCTTGCCCGGAGACAACGAAGAGCTCCAGCCCGAGCTGGCGATCCTCGACATCTCCGGCGAACCCATGGCGCGCACCGTCGTGGCCGGGAAAGGCGTGTGGTCGGGCGGTCTCGCCCTGTCGCCCTGCGGCGAGTTCGCGTTGGCGACGGACGGTTTCTCTGGCGAGACGCGGGTGTTCGCCGTGGAAACGCTGGAGGACGCCTTCGCCAATGAGACAGTGCTGGATTGGGAGTCCGACGGCGCGCTGCTGGGCCACTTCAGCACGCGGGGTCCGTCGCTGACAAGCCGCGCGGGCTCGGTCCTCTTTGACGGCTTCGGAACTTTGGAATTGGTGAACCCGGACACGGCCGAAGCCTGGGGCGTGCTCGACGATCCCACCGGCGCGGGCGACGCGGGGCTGAACGCTCATTACAATCGCCAGACCCACCGCATCCTCGTCATCGCGTCGGTCTGGAACGAGACCCAAGAGATCACCGGCTGGTTGAGCGCCGAGCCCTTCGAGAGCCTGCCGCACACCGATGTGAACCGGGACGGCCGCGTCGACGCCCTCGATGTGCAACTCGTCATCAACGCGGCCCTCGGCCTGCCCTTGCCGGATCACGTGGGCCGCCGTTGCGTCGACGTATCCATGTCCGGCGGCGTATCCGCGGTGGACATCCAGCAAGTCATCAACGGCGCCCTCGGCGTCCAATAGCCGCGCCGCCGGAGAACCCCAGTCATGTCACCCTATCCGTACATCCATGCCGCGCTGACGCTATTATTCGCCTGTGCGCTGGCAGGGGCTGTAGACGGCCCTCACAGTCCGTGGGCGGCCGAAGTCGTCGCCTACGAGCCCGTGGGCCACACCGCCCCCTACGACAGTCCCGATAACGCCCTGGGGCCGCCCCTCGGGTTCGGGCCGTCCGTGCCCAATAACGACACTATCGTGAGCCTGGGCGAAGCCGGCGGCAGCATCACCCTGCGCATGGCGAACCCCGTGGAGAACCATCCGGACAACCCCATGGGCCTGGATTTCATCGTGTACTCCAACGCCTTCTGGGTGGGCGGCAATCCCCAGCGGCGTTGGCAGTCGCCGGGCATCGTGGAGATCGCCATGGACCCCGGGGGCCCGTGGCGCATGATTCCCGGCAGCCGCGTGCTCCCGCCCTCGCCGTTCCCGCGGGTGGAAGAGCCGGACGGGCTGAACAACGAGCCGCCGTTCCCGCCGGAGTTGCTCGCGGGCGCGATCCGCAATCCGAACACCTTCGACGGCGACCCGGCCACGGACGCCCAGCAGCACAACTGGGGTTACGCCGACATGAGCCCCACCCTGCAACCCTACCTTGACAATTACGTGCGGCCGCGGAATCCCTTCGAGACCGCCCACACGCCGCGCGCCGGCGGCGGCGACGCCTTCGACATTTCGTGGGCCGTGGACAGCGACGGCGAACCCGCGAACATGGAGGCCTTCCAGTACATCCGCATCACCACGTTGGTGGATCGCGACATGTTGCAGCTTGGCCAGGCCAGCACCGAAGTGATGGCCGTGGCCGCCGTGGCCCCCAACGTGGACACGAGCGGCAACGGTATCCTCGACGCATGGGAGCGCTACATCGGCACGGACGTGGAACGGCCCGAGAACACGGTGTTGCCCCTCGAGATCCCGTCCATCGAGGGCGGCGGCCCCGCCGGGACGATCCTAGGCACGGCGGAGGACAGCGACGGCAATCGCATCCGCTTGTTCGCGGGGGAGTCACGCACGCAGGAAGGCCGGGCGTACAACACCATCGTCGATATCCGGGAGGCCGACGATCCCGGCGCGCCCCTTCCCGGCGATCAGTATTTGCCGAGCGGCGCGGTCCGCGAGTTCATCACGGACGTCTCTGACTTCGTCGACGCGGGCATCGAGCCGGCCCAGTTCATCATCGCCTACCGCGCGGCGGATATTGCTGGGTTGGATGAAGAGGGGCTCCGTCCCTTTCGCTACAGCAACGGCGCCTTTGTGTCCAACGAGATCACCGACATTAGCGTGAACCCGGGCGCGCGCACGGTCACGTTCCGCAGCCGCTATCCCGGCCTCTTCATCTTGGCCGCGGGCGAAGGCGGCGGCGCCTCCGAGCAGCCAGGCCCACAGGGCGCTATTTCCCTGACGGCGGAGCCTCCGGACAGCATCGCCGCGGGGCCGGACGCCGTCGTGACGGTGACATCGTCCGTCGTCAACGACGAAGAAGGCGAGCCCGTGGCGGATGGGACCCTGTTTACCGTTTCGACCACCCGGGGCGCCATCGCATCGCCTGACGCAGCGCCCGGACAAAGCGGCGTACAGGTCGAAAGCGCGGACGGCCGCATCTCTTTCACGGTCGCGGCGGGGTCTCAATCGGGCGGCGCCGTGTTCAGCGCGGCGTCCGTCCAAGGGTCGGCCCAAGGCGAACTCACCTACGCTGTCGTGGCCGGTCCACCCGCGCCCCCTGTGACATTCCGTCTCGGACCGCCCGAAGGCGAGGCGCCCGTGAACATCCCCGTCCACATAGAGCGGGTGCGCGACGCCCATGGCAACACGGTGGCCGACGGGACCCTGTTGACCGTGTCGACGCAATCGGCGGACATCGTTTCCGGCGACGCTCGGGACGATTTGCCAGGGCATCAGGTCGCCTTGACCAATGGCCAAGCCACCTTCTTCATCGAAACCGGCGCGCTTGACGAGATGTTCGTGATCCGCGCGTACACGGACGCCGAAGCCAGCGATCTTGTGGGCGAGGCCGCTTTCACGGCGCAGGACTTCACGCCCCTGCCCGCCGCAAGCGCCTTCGCGCTCGCCGCGCTAACCCTGCTCATGGCGGCCGGCGCGGCCTGGTCCCTCGTTCGTCAACGCGCAACAGGAGGGCCGACGCCATGAAACCGTCCCCCCAGGGTTTCACCCTCATCGAACTGCTCATCGTCATCGGCATCATCGCGATACTGGCCGCGCTCCTCTTGCCCGCCCTGTCCCGGGCGCGGCAGCAGGCCTTGTCGGTCCAGTGCCAGAGCAACCTGCGCCAACTCTATCTGGCCAACACGATGTACGCCAACGAATGGGACGGCTACTACGTCCCGGCGGCGCCCGACATTCAGACGGGCTTCGGCGGCCACGTCCGTTGGCACGGCAAGCGGGCGACGGCCGATCCCACGTCCGAGTTCAAGCCGGAAGACGGTCCTCTCGCGGAATATCTTCCCGACGGCCGCGTCAAGGAGTGCCCCGTATTTCTGGAGTTTCTTGGCCAGGACGAATCGCCCAACGCGTTCGAGGCGGGCACGGGCGGCTACGGCTACAACATGACCTACATCGGCGGCTCGTACCATCTGCGGGACTACGGGCGGGCGCCGGAACGCTCTGTCCGCGACATCGACATCGCCGCGCCCTCACAAACCGTGATGTTCGCCGACGCGGCCATGGCGCAGGAAGGCCACATCATCGAGTACAGCTTCCTAGAACCGCCCCACGCCGCGTCGCCGGAGCATCCAGGGGGCAACCCTGCTTTCGGCGTTATGACGCCGAGCCTCCATTTCCGGCACGTGGGGCGCATCAACGTGGTCTGGGCCGACGGCCGCATCTCAAGCGAGCGCTGGGAGTGGGGTCCGAAACACAACATCTACGGCGGCGACAACCACCGCTGGAGCATCGGCTGGTTCGGCCCGGAAAGCAATCATTATTTTGACTCGGGCCCCAAGACGCGCGTCCCGGCGGAGCCCAACGGCGCGAACCACTGACCGCGGCGGTGGAAGACAACAAGGAAGACGGCCATGAACGATTCGAATCACGCTCCCATCCCGGTGGTCCTCAGTTGGAGCGGCGGGAAAGACAGCGCGTTGGCGTTGCAAGCGCTGCAACGGGACAACCGTTACGAAGTGACGGCCCTGTTGACCACCGTGTCCGAGGAATACGGCCGGGTCAGCCATCACGGCGTTCGGGAGGAGTTGTTGGACGCGCAGGCTGCCGCTATTGGCGGACCGCGCCTGGACAAGATCTACCTGCCCTCCAGCGAAGAAGGCCGTTGCACGAACGAACAGTATGAGGCCATCATGCGCGAAGCCATGCTGGGATACTGGGAAGAAGGCCTCCGCCACGTCGCCTTTGGCGATTTGTTCCTGGAAGATCTCCGGGCCTACCGTGAGAGCCGGGTCAACGAAGCGGGCATGGAGGCGGTCTTCCCGTTGTGGTTGAACGACACCAGCGCGCTAGCCCAACGCTTCATCGACGACGGCTTCGAAGCGTGCCTCACCTGCGTGGACGCCCGCAAACTCGATGAATCCTTCGCGGGCCGGATCTTCGACGCCGAGCTCCTCGACGACCTGGCCGAAGTGCGCGTGGACCCAACCCCGGCGGACAGCGATTGTGGCTGCCCTTTGCCGCAACCCCAAAGCGCCACCGTGGATCCCTGTGGCGAGAACGGCGAGTTCCACACCTTCGTCTACAACGGCCCCATTTTCCGGCGGCCCGTGGATATCCTGGTGGCGCACACCGTGCACATCGACGGCCGCTATTTCGCGGAGCTGCTGCCC
>SLHB01000156.1 GCA_007136375.1 Candidatus Hydrogenedentota bacterium | reverse complement strand
GCCGCCGCGCGCGCCCAGGCCGCCGCTCCTCGCATGGAGGCCGCGGCCCGTCCCGCGCCGCCATGGGCCGCGCCCGCGCTCGCCTATCTGGCCGATCCCAGCCCCGCCGCGGAGGCCGAGTTCCTCGCGGCCGCCGGGCCGTTCAAATCCAGTCAACTCGTCGCCCACGCTTTTATTGGCTTGGGCCGTCTTTCCGACGGGGACCGCGCCGGGGCCCGCGAAAGCTTTGAGCAAGCCGTGGGGACCCGGTGCTTCAACCTCACGATTCCCTACGAGCTCGCGCGGCTCTGCCTGGCCCGCATGGATCAGGACCCCGCTTGGCCCCCTTGGATTCCCGCCGGCGGCTGACCGGCGGCGCCATCCCTAAGGCGCCGGCGTCTGGTTCACCAACACTTCCAGCGTCTCGCCGTCGTGGCTTTCCATGCGGAAGACGTCCGGCAAGCCATTGCCCTGCATGTCGCCCACCTGACCGTTGTATATGCCCTCGTTCGTGAGAAGGAAGGGCTCCCAAGTCTCGTTGTCCCCGGCGTTCCGGAAGATGACCACGGGGAATTCTTCTTCGCCCAAGGCCTGCGCCCGGCCGCGGTTCACCCCAGCCAGTACGTCATAGTGGCTGTTGCCGTCGAAATCGGCTACGTGGAGGGTGTGCGCGGCGGGCATGGTCTCGGCGATCACGTGCTCTTCCCAAGGACCGTTCCGGGGATCTTCGGCGCGGTACCAGGACACGGGATACCCGGCCCGCTCCGAATGGGAAATGAACACCTCCGCCCGCCCGTCTCCGGTGATGTCATGGCAGTAGATCTTGGTTGCATTGCGGGACCAATCGCCGTCCTGGTTGTGCCATTTCTCGTCAATGGAGCGAACGGCCCATTCGCCCGTGAGATCGCCGCCGGGATTCTCCACCCAGTAGCCGTTTGTGGCCACGTCGGGGAGGCCGTTGCCCGTGATGTCGCCTGTGTCCATGCCTTCGTGGAGGTTCGTGATCTCGAAGTCTTGAACCTGGGTCCATGCGCCGGGATCGTCCTGGCGGTACACGAGAAAGCGGGCGCCCTCGAAGGTGATGGCGACGACGTCCAGTCGCCCGTCGCCGGTGAAGTCGGCCAGCGCCACGTCCTTGATGAAGGCGGGCGCCGCGCCAATGAGATGGGCTTCCCAAGCGTCCGTGGCGGGGTCGCCGTCCGGCGCTGGGTTTTCGTACCAATAGATGGTTGTGGACGCGCCGGCGTCCACCCACTCGCCCGGGTGGGCCAGCCCAATCACGTCCACGTGGCCGTCGCCGTTGATGTCGCCCGCCGTGAGCACGCCGCCCGCGAAGCCCGAGCCGTTCGGTGCTTCATCCGCGATGATGTGGCGGGTCCAATTGGCCGCGTCTTCGCCGGTTTCGAGCCAGCCCAGCCAGCCGCCGTGAGCGTTGTCATGCTGCACGAAGGTGTCCAGCAACCCGTTGCCACTCACATCGCCGAGAGCCCGCGCCCACCAGTGGACGGCGTCGCTGGCGATGGCGCGGGTTTCGAAGGCAAGCGCGGGCGCCTCACTGGCCCTTGTCCCGCCGCTCCAGGCCAAGATCGCGCCGATGAGCGCGGCCATTCCCGCGCGCCGTAGCCATCTGTCTTGCTTTCGCGTGACGTTCATATCTCTGCTCCCCGTGGCCGTGAATTTCATCCAGACCGTTGGCGAATCCAGAACGATTCGCCGCGAATCTCCGGAGATCATGCTAGAACCCGGGGCCCATCCGCATCAACTGGCCCGGGCCGGCGGCGGATGTACTGGGTCTGGGCGCCATGGTATCCTGATCGTCGACACAGCCCAAACGCAGCCGGAGCACCAGATTCTAGGCAGGAGGAGCGCGAGATGGACGGGAAAGAGATGAAGCGCAGGGAATTCTTGCAGGTTTCCATGGGCGGAGCCGCGGCCTGCGCCTTAAGCGGGGCCCTGTCCGCCACGCCACGGGCGGCGGCCGCCGCAGCGGAGCCCGCGTTGCTGGGCGGCGACCCCGTGCGTACGGCGTCATTTCCCTCGTGGCCGGTGTTTGAAGGGAACGACGAGGAGGCGTGGCGGCGGGTCTTGGACGCGCGGGCCTGGTTCCGGTTCAACGGCGGCGCCGTCAGCGCCTTCGAGGAGAAGTACGCCGAGTTGACGGGCGCGCGCCATTGCCTGGCCACGGCCAACGGGACCAGCGCCCTCTACACTTCGCTGAACGCCCTCGATGTGGGCCCGGGCGATGAGGTCATCGTGCCGCCCTACACCTTCGTGGCGACCATCAACGTCGTGCTGTTGCAGCACGCCTTGCCCGTGTTCGTAGACACGGACCGCGCCAGCATGCAAATCGACGCTCAGAAGATCCGTGACGCGATCACCGGCGACACGCGCTGCATGATCCCGGTCCATCTCGGCGGATTGCCGGCGGACATGGACACCATCCTGGAGATCTCGGAAGAGACGGGCGTGCCCGTTGTCGAGGACGCATGCCAGGCCCACATGGCCGAGTGGCGGGGGAGGAAGGTGGGGTCGCTTGGCGACACGGGCTGCTTCAGCTTCCAGGTCAGCAAGAACCTGTGCAGCGGCGAGGGCGGCGCCGTGCTCACCGACCGGGACGATATTATGGAGCGGGCTTTCGCCTTCCACACCAACGGCCGCGCTTGGGGGCCGGGATCCGCGCCGACGAACAGCTACAACGGGGCCAACCTGCGCATGACGGAGTTTCAGGGCGCGCTGTTGCAGGAGCAGATGACCCGCCTGGAAGAGCAGTGCCAGACGCGGGACCGGAACGCGGCCCATCTCACGGAGCGGCTGGACGACATCCCCGGCGTCACGCCCGCGCGGATGTACGAGGGCGCGACGCGGAACGCCTACCACCTCTACATGTTCCGTTACGACCCCGAAGCCTTCCAAGGCCTGCCCCGCAACCGCTTCATGCAGGCGCTGCGGGCGGAGGGCGTCCCCTCGTCCAGCGGTTACTCGCCCCTGTACGATCAGCCCTTCCTGCGGGAAGCCCTGTACTCCCGGGGCTACCTCAACGTCTACGGCAGGGAGCGCATCGACCGGTACTTCGACGAACTGCACTGTCCGGAGAACGACCAGCTGTGCACCGAGGCGGTGTGGTTCCCCCAGACCATGCTGTTGGGGTCCGAGAGCGACATGGACGACATCGCCGACGCCATCGAGAAGATTCACGCCCACGCGGAGGCGCTGAAGGAAGGATAACTCAGGCGGCCGGGTCTGTCCGGCGCGTGTGCCGGCGCCGCTTCGGCGCGGGTGTTCATTTCAAACCGGCGTCTCTTCCGCGCGGCAAGCGGTCGAGGGGCGCCGGTTTTTTCGCATATGCGGATTGAAGGCCGCGCGGCCGCCGGGCTATGCTCTTCCGAACGCCGACGCAACTTCTGGGGAAGGAGAACCCGCCATGCACGAGCCGCAGTCCACCCGTCCCGAAGCGCCGGAGCCGCCCGGCGCCGCTGGAGCCGCTGGAAACGGGGCGCCGCCAGGGGCGATCACCATCCGCTTCCGGGGCGGCAAGGCCATGAGCGCCCTGCCCATTCTGTTCTTCATCGCTTGGGCCATCGTTCAGACGGGATTGTTGCGTATCGGCGACACCGCCGGCCTCATCGCGGGGATGCTCATCGCCCTCATCGTGGGCATGCTTTTCGTGCGCGGCTCCTGGACGGTGTACGCCAACGCCATCTTCGAGGGGATGACCCAGCGCGTCGCGGTTACGGCCATTGTGGCGTGGCTGTGGGCGGGCATGTTCGCCCAGACCCTGCAAGCCGGCGGGTTCGTGGACGGCCTGGGCTGGCTCGCGGAGATCTCT
Source organism: Candidatus Hydrogenedentota bacterium (assembly GCA_007136375.1). Classification (GTDB taxonomy): domain Bacteria; phylum Hydrogenedentota; class Hydrogenedentia; order Hydrogenedentales; family SLHB01; genus SLHB01. Next base: position 2,007 of record SLHB01000156.1, on the reverse strand, counting down.
CGCGTGGGCCCCGCGCTGTTCCCGGCCATCACCTTCGTCCTGGCCGCCCTCCTCGCCACGGGCATCGGCACGGGTTACGGCACGGTCATCGCCTTTGTGGCCCTGTTCTTCCCCGCAGGCGTCGCCCTGGGCGCGGATCCCGTGCTGCTCTTCGGCGCCATTCTCTCCGGCGCCGTTTTTGGCGACAACCTTGCGCCCGTAAGCGACACCACGATCGTGAGCGCAGTGACGCAGGACTCCGACGTAGGGGGCGTCGTGGCCAGCCGCTTCAAGTACGCCATAACCGCCGCGGGCTTGGCCGTGCTGGCCTTCGCCATCGCCGGCGCCATGCGGGGCGGCTCCGGCGTCGCCGAGGAAGCCCGCGCCCTCTTTGCTGAAGCGAGCGAACCCCGCAGCCTGTACCATCTCGTGTCCATGGCGGTCGTTATCTTCGCCGCCGTGAAGGGCCGCCACATCATCGAAGCCATCTCCTGGGGCATCATTGTGGCCGTCGTCCTCAACCTGGTGTTTGGCCTTGCGCCCGCCAGCGCGATGCTGGTCTTCAATGTGCCCGAGAATACCTGGGCCGCGGAGACCTTCGCCGGCCTCGGCATTGTGGAGGCCGTGCCCGAAGCGGAAGCGGGCGTCGGCGGCAGCATCTACGACGGCGCCTTCGGCTTCGTCACCTTGAGCGTGCTCATCCTGCTGGTCATCGCGGGCGCCCAGATCATGATTCGCGGCGGCGGCTTCCAAGCCCTTGAGGATTGGCTCCTCCGCGCCGTCGCCAAGACCGTGCGCTCCGCCGAGATGACCATGGTCTCCGCCACCGCCGCCATCAACGCGGCCATCACCATCAACACCGCCGCGGAGATCGCCGTCGCGCCCTACATCGCCACCATCGGCAAGCGCTTCAATATCAACGGCTACCGCCGCGCGAACATCCTGGACGCCAACACCTCGGCCCTCGGCTACATCTTTCCCTGGTCCGGCGGCGTCCTCGTTGGCTACACGCAGATGAACTTGCTCGTCGGACGCTACGAATGGTTCAGCCAGGATCTCGTCGTCAACCCCGTCGAGGCCTGGCCCTGGGTGTTCCACGGCTGGTTCCTCGTTCTCGTGTTCATCTTCGCCGCGTGGACGGGATTCGGCCGCGAATACACTTCCGATCGGGTCAGCAAGAATTCGGCTTCCATCTGAACGTGACCGGCGCGAAGCTACGGACGTGGCGCGCGCCGGAATGAGGAGAAGAAGCGCGCGGACACCGTTCCGGGCAAGAGGAAGGGATTCACAGGCGCATGAGCAAGCTATTCAGCACGTGGCGGTTCCGGACCGCCACGCCGAGCTTCGAGCCCGGCGAAACGATCACCGTCTACATCACGGGCTTTGACGAGGAGACGGGCGCCGGCCAAGCCCGCATCGGCGACACCCAACTCACCGTTCAGGGCGCCGCCGCCAGCGACATCGGCCGCCTCGTCGAACTTCGCGTCGACTCCTTCGAGCCCGCTTCCGCCACTGGCAGCGCGACTATTGTTGAGTGAAGAGTGCTCCACGCTTTGCCTTGGGTTTGGCTGCGTATCGTTCGCCCCGGTCGCACCTTGCCTTGATCGCCGGATAAGAGCGCCACTGGCGGAGCGGCAGCCCTCCCATGCCGAACAGATGCCAGCCATACCCGTTCCCCCATTGGGTGGAGGCCACTGTTTCTTCCCCGGCGCGAGCATGAAACTGGGCAACGATGTCCGGCCAAGCTCATCCAGCGATTCGGGGCCTTTGCGAACGACGGCGCAGTTGGTACAATTGGGGTATGGCATCGGCTGTTCCGGTGCCAGGCGACTGACTGAGGCACCCAGAGCCTGAACGTGGCATTGGGTCACGCGGGCTAGCTGCGAAGGTCCGGAGAAGCCCCGAGGCTTCCCGGAAAAGGAGAAAAACATGATTTACAAAACTTGGCGGAGTCGCCAGTCAGAAATGCATCTAGAACGACCCTCCGGTAGCGGTGGTGTAGTAAAGAGGATAATTGGCACGAAAACG
>SLHB01000319.1 GCA_007136375.1 Candidatus Hydrogenedentota bacterium | reverse complement strand
TACTTCTTTCGCCGAGCCCGCGAGGCGGGCGCATTCGTGGCTCTGGGCATGATGGTGGCTCCTTGGAGTTATCCGCCCGGACGGGCGGCGGGGATGCGAAAAGACTTCGGATTAGCGGTAGGGCAGCATCATCTGGACGCGCGGCATGTCCGACGGATCCAAATAGGCCGAAGCGCGCAGCTTGCGCCGGCGCTTGGGAGACTTCGAAGTCAACAGATGCCGGCCAAAAGCCTTATACCGCTTGATCTTCCCGTTCTTCGTCGTCTTGAACCGCTTCGCGGCGGACTTGTTCGTCTTGATCTTTGGCATGAGGATCTCCCTTTAGAAACATGGGACGCCGCGGCGCGAAAGCCCGGCGTCCCGGTATGCGCGAATCAGGATGCATTGACAGCGAGACGCGCCAGAAGCGCCCCGAGGCGGCGGCGCGCGTCATCCCCGAGATACGGGTCCCGAGCGGTTGCGCCACAGCCCTCAACGCCCCGCCAGCGGTCCCGGAAACTAGCGGTTTGACTTGGGCGACAGCACCACGCTCATCTGGCGCCCCTCCAACCGGCAGGTCTTGGCGTTGACCTCGTTAGAGCACAAATCCTTAACCTCGTCGGCCACCCGCTGGATGATCTCCTGGCCGTATTCCGGGTGGGCCATCTCCCGCCCCCGGAACATGATGGTGACCTTCACCTTGTTGCCCCCGTTCAGGAACTCCCGTACATGATTCGTCTTGTACTGGTAGTCGTGCTCGTCGATTTTCGGCCGATATTTCACCTCTTTAACGACGACCGTGTGCTGGTTTTTCTTGGATTCCTTCGCCCGCTTGCTCTGTTGATACCGGTACTTGCCGTAATCCATGATGCGGCACACCGGCGGGCTCGCATTGGGGGCCACTTCGACCAAATCCAGCCCCCGCTCGTTCGCGTCTCTGAGGCCATCCTCGGGCGTCATGATGCCCAACTGGTTGCCCTCTTCATCGATGATGCGAATCTGTTTGGCGCGAATCATCTCATTGACACGCGTGCGGCTTTCCGATGCCTTGGCGATAGATATACCCTCCTGAAGCGTGGCCCACGGGCCGGACACAAAAAACGGCGGCCGCGGAAGCGCCAGTCCACGGCCGCCGGAACCCACGGGAAAACACACGTCTCCTGGGCGATGGCGTCGAACCCTGGCCAGCAGGCCTCTGGCGGGCCGCCGCAGGGTGAGAAGCTGGCGCTTCTGCTTGGTCAAAATTTCACTTCGTAGATTAACACGGCGCCGCCCCCTTGTCAACTGGCGAACGCGAACAAAAACGCCCGGCGAGAGGGGCCGCTTGGCCCCTGGCAGGCCTCGCCGGGTTTGCCGGGATCGCCGGCGCTGTGCGAGACTCTTACTAAAGGAGGCGCCGAGTAACCCATGGGCACTGGAAACATGAAGCAATACGCATGGAGCGCCGCCTTGCTCGCCATGGCGGCCTTGGCGGCGGGATGTCTCAACGTGCGGACGGAGAACCCATCCTTCGACGCCACCGTGGCGGAGGCGCGGGAAGCGTTGGAAGCGATGGAGAACGACCCCGTGACGCTCGACCGGCCGGTCGTGGTGCTCTCGGGCATCTTCGACCCGGGGCTCATGGCGCGCTCCCTCGCGCGGCGGCTGGAGGCGGCGGTGGGCGATGACCGCGTCATCCACGTGGCCTTCCCCGGCGCGTGGAGCTTTGACGCGTGCCGCAAGCGGGCCATCGAGGCGGTGGACGAAGCCTTCCCCAACGACGATCCCGAATGGACCACGGAAGTGGACGTCGTCGGCGTGTCGATGGGCGGCATCGTGGCGCGCTACGCTGCCACGGCCCTGGAGACAGATGACTGGGAGCCTCAGGCCCGCCGCCTGCGCATCGCGCGCCTCTTCACCCTCGGCTCGCCCCACCAGGGGGCGTCCATGGCAGCCTTGCCCACGCCGGACCCCCGCGCCCGGGCGATGCGGGCGGAGTCGGAGTTCATGAAGCGGCTGGACGAAGCCGCCGAAGACGAAGCCTACACCCTATACCCCTATGTACGGCTGAGCGACCGCATGGTGGGCGCGCACAACGCCGCGCCTCCAGGCGAAACGCCGATCTGGGTTCCGAACCGGCCGTTGCGCCCCGCCCACCTCACCGTGGCCGCGGATCCGCGTATCGTTGCCGACATTGCGCGGCGGCTACGCGGCGAGGAGCCTTTGGCCGCCGAACCGCGGGAGCCGCTGCCCTGAGCGCGTAGCCAACCGCGCTTCATCCCCGGGGCGCCCGCCCACTTGCAAGCCTCCTCTGAGACCGCCACAATGCGCAGAGGACACGTTTAATGGTGTCTTTAGTTGGGCATAGGGTGGCCCGATGGAAGCTGAACGGAACTCATGAACACCGGGATGGGCGACGAAGCCGGCGTCACCACCCGGCAGGAAGCCCTTGACGCTCTGGACAAGGCGGTGAAACAGTACCGGCAGGACAATTCTATGAATGACATCGCGGCTATATCCGTTTCTTTTCTGGTGATGCTTAACCCGTTCGCGATGTTCGTCTTGCTCCAGCCTGTCCGCCGAGATATGGAAGGCCCCCATTTTATGGCTGTGCTCTTAAGGGCCAGCATCAGCACGGCAATCATCTTGGTGCTCTTCTATCTCGGCGGAGATTTTCTATTCACTCAGATCCTGCAAGTAGAATTCGAGTCTTTTAGGGTGTTCGGCGGAATCATCATATTCTCTATCGCCTATCTTTATATCATAAAGGACCGGAAGGCGTTGCTGCAGGTGAAAAAAGACGTCAACGATCTAGCTCTGGACGTCAGCCTTCCATTCATGGTCGGCGCGGGAACCATCTCGCTGTCCATACTCCTTCGGCAAGTAGTCCCCCATCTCCTGCTCGGGATAGCAATTATACTATTAGTAGTATTTGTGAATTACGTACTTATCCTTGGCTTGGGCTACATGAGATTATTGTTCAGGCGAAAACCTGAGGATTTCGACAAGCTGATGGACGCTATAATGCGAGTGAATATATTCTTTTTTGGTGCTATAGGCATTGATATGATCATAACCGGCATCCTCAGGCTTCTTAATTAAACGACGCAAGACTTAGCAGCAACCGAAACCGTCTTGAGAATCGTTTCCTATGGCGTGAAGTAACCACATATCATAGTAATTTCATATCAATTTTATAACTTTATAGCACAAATATCATTTAATTTTCTCGAATGCGCTATCAATACGTCGACAAGGGGCATGTCTCGGGCCTCCGCCGTCTTGCTCCCGTTCGCGGCGACAACGGCATTCACGCACAACATGCCAATCGCGTCGGGGATCCGCCAGGCGTCGTTCGGCTCATCGGGGGCCTGGCGAAAGGGGCCCGTGCTAAGTTTGGCAAAGCCAGCCCCCGGAAACGTGAAAAGGGCGCGCGGCGCCCCCTTTAGGGGTCCGCGCGCCCGGCAACACTCATATCATAGCGGGGCGTCCACCAGGCCCATCTGGACGGAAGCGCCTCTCGTACACGGGAGCGTCAGGTCTGGCCCAACTGGCGCATGGCCTCTTGCGCGCCCTCCGCGGCCCGCGACATGGGATACCGTTCCTGCAATTCCTCCAGCAACTGGTAGGCCTGGAACTGCTGGCCTTGCCGAAGATGGGCCACCGCCTGGTTGTACATGGCGGTGGGTATCTTGTCGCTGTTGGGATAGTTGGAACGCAGCCGCTGGTACTCGCTTATCGCCTCCTGGAAGTCGTTCATCTTGAAGAAGGCTTCGGCTTTCCAGAACTGGGCGTTGTGCGCGTACTCATGGTCGGGAAACTGCCGCAGGAACCGGTCGTACAGGGCCAGCGCCTGCTCGAAGTCTTCCGCCATGAACACTTGCTGCGCCCGCTGGTACTCTTCGATGGGGCTTCCGGCCGGCTGGGCGGACCCAGCGATGTCCAACGGCGCGAGCGCCGCGCCGGCGCCGCCCACGTCGATGCGGATGTCGTCCTCATCGACGAGAACATCATCGTCGTCCGGAACAGGGGTCTGCCATTGCGTCTGCTGCTGCCCCGCGCCGCTGGGCGGCGTGAGACCGTACTGGTTGTACATCGTCCGCGTCAGATCATCAAGCCGGCTCTGCAGCGTGTCTATCTTGACCTGGTTCTCTTCGGCCACGCCCTGCGAACGCCGGGACGCCGATTCCGCGTTGTCGACCCGGGCGTTCAAGGCCGCAAGCGTTTCGTTGAGCTGGCGCACCTCGTTGAGGTCCGCCTCGATGTTGTTCAGTTGGCGGTTCATCCGGGCCAATGACGCTTGTGTCTGGTCCGGGCCGCCCGTGGTCGCGCAACCTACCGCGCCTACAACAATCGCCAGAAGCACTCCGGCTAGTGATCGCATCCCAAGTACCCCGCTATTCGTCTCCGTTACATCGCCCGGGTGAATTCAACCCGGCGATTCTGCCGCCGCTGCGTTTCCGTGTCGTTCGACACTGCCGGCATTTCCTCGCCGTAGCTGATCGTCGTCAGCTGATTGGACGGAACGCCCACCTGGACCAGGTATTCCCGCACGGACTGGGCGCGCCGGTCGCCGAGGGCCAAGTTGTACTCCTGCGTGCCGATGCTGCACGTGTGTCCCTCAAGCTGGACCACCAAATTGGGATATTCCTGGATGAGTTCGGCGTTCCGGTTCAAGGTCGAAACCGTCTCGGAACTCAGGTTAGAGCTGTCGAACTCAAAGTACACCGTGCGGAGCTCCCGAGCATGCCCCGACGTGAACAACTGGTCGATCCCTTCGATGTCGGGACCGTCAACACCCGTCCCGCCATTGCCGCTTGGCTGCCCGTTGAAGGCCTCGGTGAAGTCGGGCGCCACCTCGGCGTCGCCGCGCTGACACCCCGCGCCCAGAACCATCACCAGCGCCAATCCAGCACACAACACCATTAGTTTTTTGTTCATTTGTTTCACCTGTGCTTCCTCCTGACGGTTTGCACCGCCACACGCCTCATCACGATATCCCCGGATGGTACCAAATTCCAGCAGGGGCTTCAACGGCCCCGCCTGACATAGCGGGGCCGTTGCTAATGCCTATTTATTACCAACGGCGCCCAAAAGTTGCACTATTTCTCCACGAAATTCAAGCAAATTTTTCCATTCCCGCGGGGCAACGTATCCTCACGCGACAACTCCTGAGCGAATGGCGCTCCGCCGAGGCGTCACGGGACGGGGTTCTGGCCTCGAAACACGAAGTCCGGACGGGTATACTGGCCCTTTTCAGAGCCCGGCATGGCGCGTTCGGCCTCGAGCGCCCCTTCACATAAGGACACCATTGCATGCAGCCCACGGCGGTCCACTTCGGGGCCGGCAACATCGGCAGAGGTTTTCTGGGCCAAGTATACTACGAATCCGGCATGAAAACCATCTTCGTAGACATCATGCAGCCCGTCGTGGACGCGTTGCGCCAGCGGGGGCGTTATGAGATACACATCGCCGACGCCAATCCCCGAACCGTGACCGTTGAGCATGTAAGCGCTGTCCACGCCTCGGATACGGAGGCCGTAGCGGAGGCGCTGGCCGAAGCCGCCATCGCCTCCACCGCCGTGGGGGCAGGCGCGCTGCCCCGGCTCGCGCCGCTCCTGGCGGCTGGCGTCCGCAAGCGTTTTGCCGACCCCGCCGCTCCGCCACTTAACGTCATCCTCGCGGAGAACTTGATGCACGCCGCCGCCTTCTTACGCGACGAAACGCGGGCCTACCTTCCGCCGGCTTTTTACGGCGTCCTTGAGGACAAGGTGGGCTTCGTGGAGGCGAGCATTGGCCGTATGGTCCCCGAAGCGCAGCGGGGCGCGGACGAGGACGTCCTCCGCGTCACGGTAGAGGCCTACTGCGAGT
>SLHB01000313.1 GCA_007136375.1 Candidatus Hydrogenedentota bacterium | reverse complement strand
GAGGGCCAGGTGGTGGACGCCGAGACCGGCGAGCCCATACGGAATTTCGAAATCGCCGGTCTCACCGGAAGCGATGTGAGCGAGATCTACTTCGCCACGCAGGAGCCGCTTCGCCGGGAATACCGAATGACCATGGACGATGTGCCGTGGGAAAACGTCTGGGATCCTCGGGGCCGGTTCTCCGTGCCGATCTTTCATGGTCCGCACACTTCTAGAATGACCCTCGTTGCGCGGGCTCCGGGATACAGCTTGGGCGGCGTGGACGCGGACGTGGATCCCGATGCGCCAGATCACGGAGACGCATATGCGCCCTTCCGGGATGGAGAACCCGTCACCATCGCTCTGGAGCCTTCTCACGCGCTCCGCCTCGAGGTAGTGGATGGGGCTGGCCAGCCCATGCCGGGCGTGACGTTCTATATCTCACCTTGGGGCCGTAGGGATCTTCATGACGGGGTTGGACGTTTTCTGAACGCCGACATCCGGCGCCAAGGCCGCCGCACCGGCCCACAAGGACGCGCGGAAATAGGCGGGCTTCCCTCTTTCATGACGCAACTTGACCTCCACACGGAAGAGGGGCAACGCCGTACGGAAGACATCGAGTACGGGCCAGACCGGATCGCCCATATGCGCGTCCAGTTTGCCGACAGCGCCACGGTGGTGGGGCGGGTCCTCGGTTTGGGTTACGAGACGGAGGACGGATATCGTCCATGGTCTGCGGGAGTGAGGGGGAACGGCCAGCGCGCCGGTATCGACGAGACCGGGCGGTTCCGCCTTGAAAGTCTCGCCCCCGGCCGGACTCCCATTAGGTTTGTCAGGATGGACCACCCTATGGATGCGGCCGGAACCAGTACAACCCAATATGTCGACTTGCGGCCGGGCGAGACCTCGGAGGTTGTATTCGATTTTCGCCAAGAGGCCACCGCCAGGGTGAAAGGCGTTGTCACGTACGAGGGAGAACCTTTCCAGGACGGAATTGTTACGCTGTTGGCCGGAGAGGGCGAATCCCATCGCGCCGGATACGGCCTTAGTGGAGTCTACCATCGTGATGACGACGCCTATCAACCAGGCCACTTCCAGTTCGACGGCGTTCCGCAGGGCATGGTGACGCTCGTCGTCGGCACGCGGCCCGACCACGGTATTCGCGGCGGGTACTTACCGCCGTTTGCCGTGGGACCGAGTGAAACCCGAGAGATCGCGCTGGAACTCTCGGATTTCTGGGGCCACGCGCGCGTAGACCTCGAGATAACCGGCGGCCGGCGGGACCTCACGCAGTGGGCCGTCGTTTTCGAGGGACCGGGACCGGAAGCGCCAGCGGACGAGGCCGCGGCTCAGGCCCTGCTTGAGGAGGAGGCGCTGTTCATTCACCACGGGCCAACCCATTTTAGAGGCTTCCACCCCGGAAACTACACGGTCTGGATAGCCATGAAAGGCGAACCCGGCTACTCAGCGGCCGAGACCCTTGCAAAGGGCGAACTCGTGACCAAGCAGTTCACCGTCCCCGATGACGAGGATGAACTGGAGCTGGAGATCGACGTGAGCGCCGCCGCCGCCCGGCTGCGGTAACCGCAATCTCGGCGAGTTCGGCGCTGTTCTGTAGGACACGCAGTCCGTGTCCGGCGAAGCAGGCGGAGAGGAAACGTCGGATTTCAGATTCCGCCGTTCCGGGGAAGATTGGGGCGTCAACCTCTTCCACCACCACATCTATCACGGAGGCGGAAGCAGTGATTGGGCGCACGCCCGGGACGAGTATTACTACATCGACAACATCAAGGTTGTCGCGGTTGAATAGGACCCCGCGGCAAGCACGGCCCGGTGACCGACGGGGCCTTCGGGGCGCCCGCCGCCAAGGAGAACGTAATGCAACTATTTACAACGCGAATGCTCTCGATGGCCAGGTTGAGCCTATGCGCCGTGGCGCTGGCGGCGCTACTCGCGGCGCCCGCCCGCGCGGACGCCGGGGACCGCATCCAACCCTATAGCGAGAATCCCTTCTACTGGCAATACAAGGGCGAACCCATCCTATTGCTGGGCGCGTCGGACTATCACAACATCTTCCAACGGCCCGATCTTGTGGATCATCTGGACCTGATGCAATCCGTGGGCGGAAATTATGTCAGGAATACGATGGCTTCCCGGGAGATCATGGACGATCACCGGGACCTATGGCCTTACGCCATCGTGGAAGAGACCGATGATCCCTTGATCGCCGTCTACGATCTGGACACATGGACCGACGAATACTGGACGCGTTTCGAGACCATGCTCGCGGAGACGGCCGCCCGGGACATCATCGTTGAAATCGAGATTTGGGAGCGCCACGACAAGTACCGGACCCGCGACCAAGCGGGCTGGGAGCGCCATCCCTGCAATCCGGACAACAACATCAACTATACGGCGGAGGAATCCGGGCTGCCCGTGGGCGAATGGACCGAAGACCCCGGTCATCCCTTTTTCGCCAGCGTGCCGGAGCTGGACAACAATGAGCTTGTCCTGGCCTATCAGGAACGGTTCGTGGACAAGATCCTTTCCTACACGCTGGACTATGACCACGTGCTCTACAACATGAACAACGAGACAAAGGAGCACCACGCCTGGGGCGAGTACTGGGGCCGGCGCATCCTCGATCAGGCGCGCACCGCCGGGGTCCACGTGGAGATCACGGACATGCAGGACGCCCACGACATCACCGACGCGTCCCACGCGCGGGTGATGGAGTCGGACTTATGGACCTTCGTGGACATCTCACAGAACAACCTCGGCGCCCAGGGCCAAACGCATTGGGACCAGATCCAGTACATCCGCGACTATCTGAGCGGCGACCCCATGCCCATCACCAACGTCAAGGTCTACGGGTCGGACAACGCGCCGGGTTCGCCCGAGGCCTGGGGCTACACCCGCGACGGCGCCGAGCGGTTCTGGCGCAACATCTTCGGCGGCGCGTCGTCGGCGCGGTTCCACCGGCCCGACTGGGGCATCGGGCTGAATGAAACGGCCCAAGCGCACCTGCGGAGTTTGCGCATGCTCACGGACGCCATGGACGTGTTCGCGTGCGCGCCGCGCAACGATCTTCTGCTTGACCGGGAAGACAACGAAGCTTATTGCCTGGCGGAGCCCGGCCAACAGTACGCCGTGTACTTTCCCGGCGAGGGCTCGGTGATGCTGGACCTGGAAGGCGTCGACGGCTCCTTCGCATCGCGGTGGTTGGATATTGAATCGGGTGATTTTCAGGCGTCCGTGGTGATGGAGGCCAGGGACCAGATGGAGCTCATTAACGCCAGCAGCAGCCCCCGCGCCGTCTTGCTGGTGAGAGAGTAGCGGCGGCCGATTCGTGTTTCGAACACCAGGAGCGTTTCCATGCCAGAACGCGACGCCTTCGGAGCAGGTCGCTTCGCGGCTATGACACGGCGGCGGTTCCTTTGCGAGACAGGGGTGGCCGCCCTTGGAGCGGGGCTGATCCCAACGGTGACGCGATCCGTCGCTGCCGATGCTAGCAAGTCCGTATTGACGACGCGCGGCGCCGAGATCATCGATCCGGCCGGAAACCCCATAAAGCTTCGCGGATGGCGGATATGCCAGTCTTCCCGCCACCAAGAGACGATCACTCCAGCGAAACTCGCGCGTTACGCAGGCGACGCTCTCCTGGGAAATGTTCAGGCGATCGAGATTTGGTGGACGCCAGACGAAACAGGCCAACCCAGCGAACCCTATCCCCAGCGGCCCGGCGTGTACCAGACGGAGAACCTCGAAACCATACTTGAGGCGATGCGCGTCATCGCCAGGGCGGGCTCCTGGATCGTTCCGTCCATTCGCGTGAGTTTCGACGCCGGCCGGGCCACGGAATACACGGCGACAGGAACCAACTGGTGGGAAGGGTGGGCGCACCACAAGAGCGTCATTTGGAACAAGCCGGTCGTGGTGGAAAGCGGCCCGGACACGGGCGTGTATGGAAAGCACGGAGACCGCTTTTTCGCGTGGCTCGACTGGATTCTATCCAGTATTCTGGCGGACCCGGAGATTGCCGCCCGTATCGCCTACTGGCAGGCATGGCACTTCTACGGCCACCGGCACGGGGACAGCCTGACGGACGAGGACCACGACCGCTACTTCGATGTCTTCCTCCCCGCTCTCCTTCGCAAGTACCGGGAGCACGATCCCCATCGGCTCATCGGCGTCAGCGCGCGGGCCTTCCATGTGATGGACCGCCTGCTTCGGCGTATCGATGAAGGGACGTGGGAGCCCTGGGACGACCACAACTGGATGCTTGTCAACGGCGGATACGGCCATCATGATGTCTTGATGGCCGAGGTTGACTATGCGACACGTTGGCCAGAAAGCGCGTACTCGCCACGTTGGGACGGGGAGAGGGAAGCGTTCGATTTCCAGCAGTATCTGCGCTGGACCGGCAAGGCGCTGCACAGCCAGGAAGCCCCCGGGCTCGCGGCGCACTACCGGCAGACGCCGATTCCCGAGCCGCAACGCTCTTTCTTGGTCGGCCTGCTCAACCTGTACAACGAGCATGCGAACGGATTCACCTTCCACAAGTGGCCGCCGTCCGAGCCCGAGGCGCCGGATGAAACCGAGTTGTTTGCCCTGCTGCGCAAGGCCTTTGCCGGCGAGTTCTTGGAATAGACGCCTTGCCCGCCGAAGCCGCGATTGATGCGGCCGCGCCGCGCGCGCGGGGTCCCTCGGCGTCTCCCGGTTCAGACACGGCGGCTATGCCTATGCGAGGTGCTCGGCGAGAAGCTCGGCGATGTGGACCGGCGCGGCGTCCGTCATGTGGTCGATCTGGGCGCGGCAGCTCGCGCCGTTGGCGACGACGTAGGTGCCGGCTTGCAGTTCGCCCACCTGGCGCGCGAGATGTTGGCCCGTCTTCAAGCTCAGGGGATACTTCGCCTCCAGCATGCCGAAGGCGCCAGCCATCCCGCAGCAGCCGGAGTTCAAGACCATCACCGAGCTGTTGGGCAGGCGTCCGGCCAGGCGGGCCATCGAGGAGACATCGGCGAGGGCCTTCGCGTGGCAATGATGGTGGATGGCCGTCCACGTGAAACCTTCGCTGAAGGGCAACGCGCCGGGTTCGGCGGTGAGCAATTCCTCTATGAAGTTCTCGAAAAGGACCGCGCGTTCCGCGAGGGCCGCCGCGCCGTTGACGCCAACTTCGGCGTAATCCTGGATAAACATGGAGTAACACGACGGCTCTAGGAACAGGATGGGCGCCTCGGGGTGGCATTCGGCGAGAACGCGGCTGTTGCGCTCTCCGAGCTTGCGCGCCAGGTCCAGCCGGCCGAGGCTGAACGCGGGGCGGCCGCAGCAGACCCGTTTCCGCGGCAAGACCACATGAAATCCCGCTGCTTCCAAGACCTTCACCGCCGCGCGGCCGATTTGGGCGTCGTAGTAGCGGGTGAAGGTGTCGTCCCAGAGCACCACGGTCCCACGGGAGCCGGCGCCGTCCTTGCCCGGCCTGCGCGCGAACCAGCGGTCGAAGCGCTCCGCCGTGAAGGGCGGCAAGGGGCGTTTGCGGTTCAGGCCCAGGCGCTTCTTCGCCAGGCGCTTGACCCAGCGCCATTTCAAGCTCCGGTTGGCCAGGCCGGGCGCGAGCGTCCCCAGTTTCCCCAGGAGATCCGCGTTGCTGAGGATGCGGGTCCCGAGGTCCACGCCGTACTTTCGCTGCTTGGCGTGGAGCAGCTCCGCCTTCAGCAGGGCCATGTCGACGTTGGACGGGCACTCGGTCTTGCAGGCCTTGCAGGACAAGCAGTTGCTCAGGGCTTCGTCCAGCGCCGGCGAAAGGAGCGGGTCGGCGCTGTCCTGAATGCGCCCATCGAGGACGGCGCGGATCGTGTTCG
>SLHB01000209.1 GCA_007136375.1 Candidatus Hydrogenedentota bacterium | reverse complement strand
ACGCCCCGGTGCGTGATGGGAATGCCCGCGTAGACGGCGGCGCCAAGACCCGCCGTGACGCCGGGGACGATCTCGAAGGGCACGCCATGCTCCGCCAGGAACAGGGCCTCCTCGCCGCCCCGGCCAAACACGAAAGGGTCGCCCCCTTTCAAGCGCGCCACGCAGTTCACGTGCCGCGCCTGCTCCAACAGCACGCGGTTGATCTCGTCTTGAAGCAGCGTATGGCGATCGGGCGCCTTCCCCACATGGATATGCTCGGCCCGGGGGGCGTGCTCCAACAGTTCGGGGCTGGCCAGGTTGTCGTAGACCACGGCGCCGGCGCGCTCCAGGCATTCCTTGCCCCGCACTGTGAGCAAGCCCGGGTCGCCGGGCCCGGCGCCGATGAGATAGACCTTGCCGAAGGCCTCCGTCACCCCGCGGCCTCCAGCAGGGCGTCCGCGCCTTCTTCGCGCAGGGCGTCCGCCGCGTCCCGGCCGACGGCTTCCGGCCGGTCCACGGGGCCGACAGCCGTTTCGCGGAGCCATTGCTTGCCGTCCGGCGTGGCCAGGCACGTCTCCAGGCGTAGCTCGGCGCCATGAGCGATCGCGAGCGCGCCCAGAGGAACCTGACAGCCGCTGCCCAGCCCTGCCAGGCACGCCCGCTCGGCCCGGACAGCCGCGGCCGTCGTGTGGCAATGAACCGCCTTGACGATGGCCGCGGTTTCTTCGTCCCCGGCCCGGATCTCCAGGGCCAAGGCCCCTTGCCCCGGCGCGGGCATCATGACGGACGCGGGCAAGGTCGTCTGGATGACGCTGTCCCGGCCAAGCCGCTCCAAGCCGGCGCAGGCGAGGATGGCCGCGTCGACCACGCCTTCCTCCACCTTGCGCAAGCGCGTATCGATATTCCCGCGAAACTCCACCACCTTCAAGCCAGGGCGGATCATGGCGAGGAAGGCCTTGCGGCGCACGCTCGACGTGCCGACAACGGCCCCTTCCGGCAAGGCCTGCAACGAAGGGGCCTCCCGGGTGATGAGAGCGTCGTGGGCCGTGGCCCGGGGCGGAACGGCGCCGAGTATAAGTCCCTCCGGCAGTTTGGTGGGCAAATCCTTGAGGCTGTGAACGGCGACGCTGATGCGCCCGTCGAGGAGCGCGTCTTCAAGCTCCTTGGTGAACGCGCCTGTCCCGCCAATCTCCGACAAGGGCGCGCTGCTGGCCTCGTCGCCCGTAGTCCGGATGATTTCGATAACGACTTCCAATCCGGGATGGGCGGCCCGCAGGTCTTCCGCCACGGCCTCTGTCTGCGCCCGCGCCAGCGCGCTGCCCCGCGTTCCCACCACGAGCCGTCCGCTCACGTCCCCTCCTTAAGGCCAAAAAGGCGCTTCACCAAATGCAGCACCGTGTGGGGATCCTCCTCCGCGGCGACTTCCCGCTTCAACTGGGTCATGGGCCGTTGGAGAATGGCGTTCACGATGCGCTTGGTCAAGTAATCCACCTCTTGGCGGTCCTTGTCCGACAATTCGGGCAAGCTCGCCAAGGTCTTGGCCAGCTCCCGTTCGCGTATGGTGTTCAGCTCCCGGGACATGCTCACAATAGTGGGCTCCGCCGCCAACCCCTGGAGCCATTCCCAGAACTGGTCCACTCCGGCGTCAATGACTTCGACGCAGTAGGCGATGGCTTTGCGGCGCTCCTCGATGTTGGCTTCCGTCACTTCGCGCAGATCGTCCACATCGTAGAGGTAGACGTCGTCGAGCGCGTTCACGGCGGGGTCCACGTCCCTGGGCACGGCGATGTCGATGACAAACATGGGTTCGCCGTGGCGCGTGCGCAGGGCCCGTTGAAAATGAGCGGGACCGAGGACATAGCCCGGCGCGGCGGTCGAGCTGATCACGATGTCCGCCGAAGGCAAAGCCGACGCCAATTCATCGAACTCGACGGGTTGGCCGCTGAACCGAGCCGCCAATTCCTCCGCCTTGTCCAAGCTGCGGTTGACCAGGAGCACCCGGGCCGCGCCCCGGTCCATTAGGCGCGTCAATGTCAGCTCGCCCATCTTCCCCGAGCCCACCACCATGACCGTTTTTCCCGCGAGCCCGCCGAAAATCGACAGGGCGAGGTCCGCCGCGACGGAGCCGATAGACACCTTGCCCGCGCTGATGCCGCTGGTGTTCCGCACTTCCTTGGCCACCTTCGCGGCGCGTTGGAACAAGGCGCTCAAGGTCTTGTCCGCCGCCTGCTCGGTCTGCGCGGCAAGATACGCGTCGTTGACCTGGCCGAGGATCTGGGCCTCGCCCAAGATCATGCTGTCGAGCCCCGCCGCGACACGGAACAGGTGGCCCACCGCCTCGCGATCGCCGCGCACATAGAGCTGGCTCGCGAATTCCGCCTCGGCCACGCTCCGGGACTCGGCGAGGAACCCGCGGATCCGCTCCGCCGTCTCCTGGGGCGGCCCCGGACGGCTGGCGTACACCTCCACGCGGTTGCAGGTGCTGAGGATGACCACGCCTCCATCTCCGAGCCAACGCCGCGCCTGGATCAAGGCGCTGGACAGCGCCTCGGGCGGGAAGTGGAGGCGCTCCCGGATCTCCACGGGGCTTGTGTGGTGGCTCAATCCCACAACGGCCAGGCTCATCACGCACTCTCCCAGAAATTGTGAGTGCGAAGGCCAAGGAGCGCCAGCAGCACATACGCGCCGAGGAGCACGGCGAAACCCGCCGCCACGACGTAGGCCAGCTTACGGCCCCGGAGGAAGCCGAAACGGCGGCCATGGAATGTAACGCCGTAAAAGAGCGCCATGAGCAACGCGGTCAGAATCTTTGGCGCCAGCCACCAACGGGGACCGAGCAGCTCCCGGTCCGCCCAAGCCCAGAACAGGCCCAGGAGCAGCGTCGCCACGAAGAGCGGGTAGCCCACGCCGATGAGCCGGTACAGGATGCGGTCCAGGTCTTCCAGGGACGGCAAGCGCTGGAACAGGCCCGTGGTCTGGCGGCGCTTCAGGTGTTCGGCCTGAAAGACATAGGCGGCGCTGGTCACGCAGGCGACAAAAAACAAGGCGTACGCCAGAAAGGCCGAGCCCACGTGAGCGAAGAGCAGAACCCCCTGAAGGCGCATGGGCTCGGTATGAAGGTACGCCGGCGCGGCCGCGGCGTTGATGAGCGCCACGAGGCCAAGGGCGGGCAAATAGAAGGTCAGCAGCCCCCGCGCGCATTGCGTCCACGTCGTGAGGACCATCGTAAGGGCGGCCAGCAGCGTGAAAAGGCTGAGCGTGTCTGTCAGGGTTGTTAATGGGAGCTGGCCCCAGTGGACCCAACGTACGGTGAAGGCCGCGGCGATGCCCCCGGATCCGGCCAGCGCGAGGCCATGGGCCCAGGTTAGGAGCTGGGGCGCGGGCCGAGCCAGGTGGACCAAGGCGCAGGCGGCGGCGGCGGCGTACGCGCCCGACGCGAGATAAAAGAGTATATATGTCGCTATTGTCACAAGAATGAACGCTTGGCGTGTGAGAATCATCCAGATCAGCGGCGAAAGCCAGGGACATTCCGGCCGCCGCCTCTACGAAACGCCCCTTAGTATGACACATTCCGGGCCATATCCGCATGTCCCCCTCAATCGCGGGATAAGCGCGCCATTGGCGGGGCGACAGCCTCTCGCCCTCGCCTTTGCGGCGGCCTCGCCCGTCTTCACATCACCATATGCCGCGCGGCCACGGCGGCGAAGGCCTCCGCGCTCTCCCGCCGCCAGGCCGCGTTCTTCCCGAGTTCGGCGGCCATGATGGCGGCTACGGCTGGCCCGGCTTCCCGGGCGGCCCGGGCGTCGAGGAACAAGTCCCGGACGCGGCGGGCGAGGACATCTTCCACGGTGCGGGCCATCTCCTCGCGGACAGCCCAGACGGCCTGGGCTTTTGTGGAAGACAAGGCCGGATGGATGGGCTCCGCTAGTCCGGGATCGTCCGCTTCCAGGCGGGCGATGGCGGCGGCGTCCGCGCCGTAGGGCGCCAACCGCGCATCCTCTTGGGCTTGGGCCGTCCAGCCGTGAATCCGAAGGGCGGCGGTCTTGCAGGGCCGCTTGTCGAAGCCCGCCACGTCCTCGGCCCGGTTGACGGCGTCCTCCGCCATCTTCCGATAGGTGGTCCACTTCCCACCCGTGATCGTCACCAATCCGCTCTCAGAGACCAGGATGGTGTGATCGCGGGACATGGCCGCCGTCTCCCGCGCGCCGCCCGCCTTGACCAAGGGACGGAGGCCCGCGAAGGCGCTGCGCACGTCGCTCCGCTCCGGACGCCTCCGCAGGTACCGCGCCGCGTTCGTGAGGATGAAGCCGATCTCTTCGTCCATGGGCTTCGGCTCCAGAGAAATGTCCGTCACGGGGATATCCGTCGTGCCGACCACGACATGACCCCGCCAAGGCACGGCGAAGAGGACGCGGCCATCGGAGGTCCGCGGGACCATGATGGCGGATTCGCCCGGCAGGAACTCTTTGGAGACGACCACGTGCGCCCCTTGGCTCGCGAGGATGATGTCCGGCGCGCCCGGTTCGTCCATCCGGCGGACGCCGTCCGAAAACACGCCGGTGGCGTTCACGACGACCCGGGCGCGCACCTCGTATTCGCCGCCGCCTTCGCAATCCTGGACCACGGCGCCCGCCGCGCGCCCGTTCTTCTTGAGCAGGCCCGTGACCCGCATGTAGTTCACGGCGCTTCCGCCCACGTCGAAGATGGTTTGCGCGAGATTGACGGCGAGGCGGGCGTCGTCGAACTGGCCGTCGTAATAGAGCACGCCGCGCTGGAGGCCCGTGGGCTCAATGGAGGGGATACGTTCGAGGGTTTCGGCCTTGGTGAGGACTTTCGAGGGGCTCAAGCCCTGTTCGCCCGCCAGGCGGTCGTAGAGCTTCATGCCCAGGCCGTAAAAAGGCCCGTCCCACCAGCGGTATATGGGTACGACAAAGGGCCGGACGTGGACGAGATGGGGCGCGTTCTGGCGCAACAGGCCCCGCTCCTTCAGCGCGCCGAGCACCAGCGAGATGTTGCCTTGTTTCAGGTAGCGCACGCCGCCGTGGATCAGTTTTGTGCTCCGGCTCGACGTCCCCTTGGCGAAGTCGTGCTGCTCCACCAGCAGCGTGCGGTAACCCCGGGACGCCGCGTCCACCGCCACGCCCAGGCCCGTCGCGCCCCCGCCGATGACGAGGAAATCGTAAGGCGGCTGGGCGCCGCCGAGGGCGTTCAGCACGTCTTCGCGCTTGATGCGTCCTTCTCCCATGCGGCCGCGCGCTCCAGGGCCCGCTCCCAGCCCGCGCACAGCGCCTCCATTTCCTGCGCTGGACGCTGGGGCTCGAAGCGGCGCTCCTCCCGCCATTGGGTCTCGATGGCCGCCCGGCCGTCCCAGAAGCCCACGGCGAGCCCGGCGAGATACGCCGCGCCCAGGGCGGTGGTCTCCGTCACCGCGGGCCGGATGACGGGGACCTGAAGCGCGTCGGCTTGGAACTGCATGAGCAAGTCATTGACGCAAGCGCCGCCGTCGACCCGCAGCTCCTGTAGCGTGATGCCCGAGTCCCGCTCCATGGCGCGGAGCACATCCCGGGACTGGTAGGCGATGCTTTCGAGGGCGGCCCGGGCGATGTGCGCGGCCGTCGCCCCCCGGGTGAGGCCCACCATGGTTCCGCGCGCGTAGGGGTCCCAGTGGGGCGCGCCCAGGCCGCTGAAGGCGGGCACCAGATAGACGCCGCCCGTGTCCGGGACTTGCGCCGCCAGGGTCTCGCTCTCCGGCGCCGTCTTGATAAGGCCGAGGCCATCGCGCAGCCACTGAATCACCGCGCCGGCCACGAAGATGCTGCCCTCCAAGGCGTACTCGATCTGGCCGCCCGCGTCCCAGGCCACGGTGGTGATTAGGTT
>SLHB01000452.1 GCA_007136375.1 Candidatus Hydrogenedentota bacterium | reverse complement strand
CTGGGCGAAGCCCTGGAGGATCTGAAGGGTCGACAGGGGATCGCCCCCGGCCTCGGAAAGTCCCGTAAGGCCTTGCGCGGCTTGCGCCGTCTGCTCTAAGAGACTGGGCTCCCCTTGCGCCGCGGCCGCCGCGCCGGGGGACGTGAAGCCTGCCTGCCGTTGGCGCATGGCCTCGGACTGGGCGCTGAGGGTGGGAAAACGGTTGGCCTGGCTGAGACCGAGGCGGGCCCGGACCTCGCGAATCCGGTCCGCTTGCAGGCGAACGTCGAGATTCTCCTCGGCCGCGCGCTCGACAAGCTCGACGAGGGTGGGATCGTCGAAACGGCTCCACCAAGTTCGCCATTCTTCTTCGTCCGTTTCCGAGAGGAGGACGTGGGAGGGCCAACTCTCCGGCAGGTCCAAGTAGGGTTGTTCATACCGGGGCCCCATCATGCATCCAGTCAAGCCGAACAGGCTGGCGATGAGTCCGGTGAGGAGTGATCTAGGCATTGGCGGCCTCGCTTGTATTCCGGCGCTTTGCGCTTCGCTCCGCGCGCCACGTGGACAAATCTTCCAGGATCTTGTAAACCATTGGGACAAACAGAAGCGCCAGCGTGCTGGCCGCGACCATGCCGCCTACAACCACCGTGCCGATCTCTTGCCGGCTGGCGGCGCCGGCGCCCGTGGCGAAAACGAGGGGCAGCGCCCCGATGATGAAGGTCATTGCGGTCATGATGATGGCGCGAAACCGTTGCCGGGCCGCTTCCCGCGCCGCGTCGAAGGAGCTCATGCCGTTGGCCCGGTTTTGGGCGGCGAACTCCACGATGAGAATGGCGTTCTTCGCGGATAGACCTATCAGCACGAGCAATCCCACCTGAAAATACACGTCGTTCGGAAAGCCCCGGTACATTGCGGCGGCCGCCGCGCCCAACACGCCAAAGGGGACGGCCGACGCAACCGCGAGGGGTAGCGTCCAACGTTCGTACTGGGCGGCGAGGATCAAGAACACCATCAGCAACCCGAGTCCGAAAGCGGTTCCCGCCGCGCCCGCCGCGGCTTCCAACTGATAGGCCTCGCCGATCCAGCCCAGGGACGTGTCGCCGCCGTCCAGCGCCTCGACGGCGGCCGCTTCGAAAGCGTCCTTGGCTTGGCCCGAGGTGTACCCCGGCGCCGGGTCGGCCATGATCTTTGCCGCGCGGTGGACGTTAAACCGGTTCATGGTGTCTGGTCCAGCCGTGCGCTCAAGGGTCACAAGATTGCTCAAGGGGATCATCTGGCCGGCGTCCGAGCGGACGAAGACCTCGTTCAGATCATCCGGATCGTCGCGAAATTCACTTTCGGACTGTAGATTGACCTGCCAGTTCCGTCCCATAAGCGTGAAGTCATTGACGTACAACGAACCGAAGGTGCTCTGCATCGTCGCGAAGATCGAGTTGATGGGCACGCCGGCGGCGCGGGCCTTTTCCCGGTCGACCTCGGCGCGGTAGCGGGGAATGCTGGTGTCGAGGGTGACGCGGGCGTTGACCAACTCCGGCCGTTCGTTGGCGGCGGCGATAAGGCGATGGCCCAAGGCCTCGACCTCCGCGGGCGTGGCTTCGCCGCGCACCTCCAGATAGCCCTCCACGCCGCCCGTTAGCGACAATCCTTGGATGGGCGGAGGCGCGAAGGCGAACACGCCCGCGTCCGGAATGCCCATTCCCATGCCCATGATGCGGCCTGTTACGGACGCGGCGTCTTGTCCCGGCGCGCGCCGCTCGCTCCAATCGGACAGATTCGCAAAGCCTACGCCGGCGTTGCTTCGCAGCGACCCCGCGATGATGTCGAAGCCGGCGAATGAAGCGAATTCGTCGACCTCGTCCATTTCCAGCAACATGGCGGTCACGGTGTCGCGAACCTCTGCGGTGCGGGACAACGCCGAGACCGGAGGCAATTCATAGACGACGAGGGCGACGCCCTGATCTTCTTGAGGCACGAGTCCCGTCGGCAGGCGAGTGAAGCCATAGAAGGCGCCCGCCGCGCAGAGCATGAAGAGGGCGGTTCCGATAATGGGGCGCTTCAAGAAGAGCCCGACAAACCACACGAAAAGCGCGGTCTGTTTATCGAAGAACCAATTGAACCAAACGAAGGGCCTCCACAATTTCTTGGGCTCCCGATCGAGCAGGAGGGCGCACATGGCGGGCGTCAATGTGAGGGCGACTATGCCGGAGATAACAACGGACACGGCGATGGTTACGGCGAATTGAAGGTACAGTTCGCCGGTCATTCCACCGAGAAAAGCGACGGGCGCGAAGACCGCGACCAGCACGAGCGTCGAAGCGACTACCGCGCCCGCGACTTGCCGCATGGTTTCGACGGACGCCTCGCGCGCTTTCATTTGCCGTTCATGCATGAGCCGTTCGACGTTTTCCATGACAATGATCGCGTTGTCCACGACGATGCCGATGGCGAGCACGAGGCCGAACAACGTCAGGAGGTTTACGGAGAAACCCAGCAGCAGCATGCCCGCGAAGGTCCCGATAAGGGACACCGGAATGGCCGCCACGGGGATGAGCGTCGCCCGCAAGTGCTGGAGGAACACGAAGGTGACCAGGACTACCAAGCCCACGGCGATGAGGAGCGTGACGATCACCTCGCGGATGGATATTTGAACGAATTCCGTGGTGTCGAAAGGAACGGTGTAGGCGACGCCGTCGGGGAAGCGGGTCGCGAGATCGTCTAGCGTGGCGTGGACCGCGGCGGCCGTGTCCAGGGCGTTGGCGCCTGGCTGTAAGAATACGCCAATGGGC
The DNA here is from genome assembly GCA_007136375.1 of Candidatus Hydrogenedentota bacterium. Classification (GTDB taxonomy): domain Bacteria; phylum Hydrogenedentota; class Hydrogenedentia; order Hydrogenedentales; family SLHB01; genus SLHB01. The sequence goes on along the minus strand of SLHB01000452.1, from coordinate 17,040 downwards.
ACGGCGGCTTGGCCGTTGTAGGTGGCCGAGAAGGAGTAGTCCTGGGCGCCGAGTTCGGCGCGGGCGACGTCACGAAGCCGCAGCGCGCTGCCGTCGGCGTTGGCCCTCAGGATAATGTCTTCGAACTCGCTGGCTTCCGACAACTGCCCGCGGGTGGCGATGCTGTAGGTGAACGCCTGGCCGGGCGGCGACGGCTCCGCGCCAATCCGTCCCGCGGCGAACTGCGCGTTCTGCTCCCGAATGGCACCCGCGATGTCCGGGGGCGTCAAACCATACTCCGCCAACTTGTCGGGTTGAAGCCAAATGCGCATGGAATAGTCGTCGGCGCCGAACAACGACGCGTCGCCCACGCCCGGCAGCCGCACAAGTTCGTCAAGGATGTTGAGCAAGGCGTAGTTGCTCATGTGCAAGGTGCTCTGGCTCGCGTCGGGCGAGTACAGGACGGCCACCATCAGGATGTTCGTCGACCGGGACTCCACGCGGACGCCCTGATCCCGCACTTGCTGCGGCAAGCGTGGGAGAGCCGCCTGCACCCGGTTATTCACGTTGATGGCGGCCTGGTCCGGATCTGTCCCGAACTCGAAGCTCACGGTTATTTGCAGACTTCCAGCGTCCGTGGCGCTCGACTCCATGTAGATCATGTTGTCGACGCCGTTAATCTCTTGCTCTAGCGGCGCGGCGATAGCGTCAGCTACAACGTCGGCGCTCGCGCCCGGAAAGAAGGCGGACACCACGACCTCCGGGGGGACCACGTCCGGGTATTGTTCCACCGGCAGCACCGTGAGCGCGGCTCCGCCCGCTAGCAAAATCACAATGGATATGACGGAGGCGAAGATAGGCCGGTCGATGAAAAATCGGAACATTAGCTAAGGTCCTCCGCGCCCGCCGCTTCAGGGGCGTCCGTTTCGCGCGCCGCTTGGCTGGCGTCCGCGCCTGGCGCCGCGCCGCCGGAATCGGCCATCTGAATGGGCGCGCCGTCGGATAGTTGGCCATGACCGCTCACGATGAGGCGCGCGCCTTCCTCAACGCCCCCTAGCACCACCTGGCCGTCCGGAACGACGGGGCCCAGCTCCACGGGCCTCGCCTCCGCGGCGGCGCCGTCCTCGCTCGCGACGAACACCTGGGGACCTTCCGGGCCCTGACTAACCGCGGTTTCCGGGATCACGGCGACGTCTTCCAGGGTCCGAAGCAAGACGCGAACCCGAACGAACTGCCCGGGAACCAACGCGTCATCGGGATTCGGAAAGATGGCCCGGGCCGACACCGCGCCCGTGCCGGCGTCAACCGTGCTCGCGGTGAAGTCCAGATTTCCTGTGTGGGGATAGGCTTCGCCGCCCGCCATCAACAGGGTGGCCTCGTGAAGGCGTTGGGCCCCGTCTTCCGAAGCCCGGCGGGCGGCGCGCTGGGCCAAGGCGTCGTTCTCTGGGAGGGAGAAGCGCACGTGGACAGGGTCAACCTGAACAATGGACGTCAGCATCGCGCCAGCGTCCACCAGATTGCCCTCGGAAATGGCTTCAAGACCCGTCATACCATCGACGGGGGCGGTGACCTCGGTGTAGCTTAGATCCAGTTCCGCCTGGTCGACGCGCGCCCCGGCGGCCAACAGCTCGGCCTCGGCCAACTCCAGGGCGCTCTGGGCGCTGTCGCGCTCCCGTTCGCTTACGGCGTTCTGTTCGTACAGGTTCGAGATGCGGTGCCACTCCCGTTCCGCTTGACGGCGGGACGCCCTTGCCCGTTCCCGGTCTGCTTCGGCGCTCCGCAAGGCGACTTCGTAAGGCTCCCGCTCAATACGAAAGAGCAGCGCGCCCTCCTCGACCCGTTCTCCCTCGGCATAGGCGCGCTCTTCCAGAATGCCCCGGACCCGCGCCCACACTTCGACCTCCCGCGCGCCCCGGACCCGGCCGGGATACTCCCGCTCCAGCTCCACATCGCGCATCTGGATCGTCTCTATCCCGACTGCCGTTGGCGGCATTTCCATGGCGCCCTGTTGCGCCGCTTCGCGGCCCTCAATGGGGCTGCAAGCCGCCAACACTACGGCGCACAATAGCGCGGCGACCCAAGTCCGCGTGACCGGCGCGATCCGGTCAAGAATACTTCTGCTCGATATAGACATGTTTTTCTCCAAAACGCCGTTGTTATCTCTCGGGGCAATAACGAGTGATCCGAAGGCTCATTCGCGAGACAGCAGTTTCTTCCCCGTCTCGACAAGATGTTCGCGGATGCGCTCCCGCTGATCGGGGGTGAAGGGGGAGATTTGCAGCAACTCCAACATGATCAACCCATCCATGGCGAGAATGACGGACAGCCGATCCAGGTCTTGGAGATCGTTTCCGCAGCTTTGCTTGTATCGCTCCTCATGAAACGCGCGGCACTGGTCGATGAGCCGGGGTTCGTTTGCGATGACAGCCAGGATGGCGTTGCCCACCAAGCGCTTCGATTGATTGGGCTTTTCCGGCAATCCCGCCGCCAGCTCGGCCCGGAAGTAGCGGCCTTGCTCCTCGGACTGTTGCGCCGCCGCTTCTCGCTGCGCCGCGTAGTAGGAGAGCAGGGCCTCGAGCATGCCCTCTAGCAGCGCGCTCTTGGACGGAAAGTGGTAGAGGACTCCGCCCTTGCTGAGTCCGGCCTCCTCGGCCACTGCGTCCAGGGTGAGATGGGCCGCGCCGTCCCGCACCACCACTCTTTCCGCCGCTTCCAGTATCGACGCCTTACAGCTTGGCCGCGCCATTTCTTCTTCCCTCCGGGTTACTATACCATCCAGACGGTATAGTAACCCGGCGCGGCCCATTCTGTCAAGAGAAGCAGCGAAGCTGTGGGCCCTTGACGGGGGTGACGACGTAATCCGCTGGCATGCGCATTCCCGCGGACACGCCAAATCGCCGGGTTAGGCTGGAGATGCGGGGGCTACATCCCCCTCGAAGGGAGTGGCCCGCGGGGCCGGAGGATGTAAACGGCGCAACGAGGATCTTGTCCGGCGATTGGGGGTGCGTCCGTGTTGGCGGCCGCGGGCGGCGCGGGGTAGAATGCCGCTTGTACCCCTTCGGAATCCGCTACCCCGGCCGAGGCCAGAACTGGAGATTCTTTCCGGGCCCCGCCCGAATCCGCCTTGACTAGCAATGTTTTGCAGGAGATCGCATGAGCACCTTGGGAAAACAGGTCCGCCTTAATCGTATTTTCAGTCATCCCAGCCGCCGTGTGCTTACGGTGGCGGTGGATCATCTGATTAACTATCCCGATGGTTTGCCGAAGGGCCTCGACACCATTACCGTGACGACGCCGAAGGTGTTGGAAGGGCGGCCGAGCGCCATCACGTTGAACAAAGGCGCTGCGATGCGGTGCATGGGACGTCATGCGGGGCGCGTGCCGCTTATCATTCAGTCCATCGCCCTGAAGCCAGACGAGGCCGTATTCGCGGATCACGCAAGTGTCGAGGAGTGCTTGGCCTTGGGCGCGGACGCCATCGCCGTGGCGATCTTTGTGAAGGGGCCGGCGGAGCTCGGGTTTCTCCGGCATTTAGGCCAAGTGGTGCGGGACGGAGAGCGGCACGGCCTCCCGGTGATTCCCCATATCTACCCCTTGTCCAGCGGCGATGAGCGGCACACGGTGACCCACAACCCAGACGACATCCGTTACGCGGTCCGCCTGGGCTTGGAGCTCGGCGCGGACGTCATCAAGGTCCCCTATACCGGCGACGTTGCGTCGTACCGGGACATCGTGAACGACACGCCCGTGCCCCTCGTGGCGGCCGGCGGCCCGAAGGCGGAGACCTTGGACGACGCGGTGCGGATGATGCGCGAGATCGCCCATTCAGGCGCGGCCGGGGCCACCGTGGGCCGGAATGTGTGGTCCTTTCCCGACATTCCGGCGGCCATTGCGAAACTGAAAGAGGCCATGCAAGAGGCGCCGCCGTCTCAACGTCCCGTAACGGCTTGATTGACGCGCATGTGCGCATGTCTCCTGGAGAGCTAACATGAACGCTTTGGTGCCTCGGCCTGGCCAGTAGAGGATTCCGTGGTAGAATCGAACGACGGGATACGCGTCTCCGCATGGGGAGCCCCGCTTGATCCTGGGGTTCACAAGGCCGTTGTCGGCCGGGAGACGCGCGGTTTCCGTGACCGCCTCAAGGGGTTCCAGCTTGCGTCGGTGGAGTTGGAGGGCGCCGCGGCAGAGGCGGGCGCCGGTATGACCCGGGAACCGTTCCGCCGCCGGGCGGGATTATCCGTTGCGAGAATGATTGGGACTTGCGCGAAACATGCCAGGCGCTCTGGGCGCCGCGAGGAGCAAGCGCGATGAACAAACGAATCTCTAGACAACTTTTCCGATCGGCCCTGCGCCGGGGCCTTTGGCGCGGCGCGTTGCTTGCGTGCTGCATGAGTCTCGGGGCCGCCGTGGGCGCCCTCGAGCCCATGCAAGCGGAGCCGGAAGTCGACATCCAACCCCTTGGAAACCCGTGGGTGGGCCGCCTTGCCGAGACCGTGCCGCCGCTGGATCTCGATCCTCGAAACGGCGACGTCCGCGAGGATCAAGGTCTCCGCGCCCATCCCAACCAGGCCACTTTCCGCACGCCCGGCGCGGTGGCGCGGGTCCGGCTGACCCTTGACGGACGGACGGTCCCGGCGGACGAGGTCCAGTCCATGCGCGCGCTGGTCAACGGAAGCGACTACAGCCGGATGTTCCAGATGGGGCCGGATCCGGACCAGCCAGACATCATCCGAATCGCGGGGCGTCCGGAAACATTGGAGGTGGGCACATACAACATCCACATTCGCGCGGCGGGCGGGGAGACGGTGGTCCGGGTTCACGCGCCCCTTGACGAACTGCCCGACACATTGGAGAACCGCGCCGCTCAACTGGGCATATCCGTCCGGGAATTGCGGGAGCGGCTGGGATTGATCGATCAAAGCCCCCGGGGTTACATCCGGATCAACCTGCCCCCTCAGCTTCGAGAGGGACGGATACTCCGGCTCGCCATCGGCGAACGCCCGGGACGCCATTTCACCTGGCGCCTTAACGGCGAGACCGTTCTCGAAGGCATGGATGAGAGCACCCTTCTTCAGCCTTTGACGGAATTGGGCCATCACACGCTGAGCGTGGAGGAACGGGTGAACGGGCTCCTGGCGGCTTCCTGGGAAGGCGGATTCGAAGTTACGCCCGAGCCCGAGTTGGAATGGTCCGTGCCTGTCGGCGTGGAAGTCAGCGTGAGCGGCCCCGAAGGCTTCGAGAGCTATGCCTGGCGGGTCAATGGCCAACCCGTTGGGCAAGGCCCCGTGTTGCGGCACACCTTCGAGACGCCAGGCGTATACCGGATCGAATGCCGCGCGGAGGCCCCCACGGCTGATGATTCTTGGGCGTACCGGCGGATCGTCTGGAGAACCGAAGCGCGCTAACCGTCCGGCAAGGCCGAAAACTGGGTCCGCCGGGCCGTGAGCGCCGCGCCGTCTTTGTGTTACACTTTTGCGCCATGGAGGCGCCTCCACGCCTCCATGGCGCGCGATCACCATTCACGCTGGCTTCCGGCCCAGCACCCGGCGAGTATTCAATGCTAGAATCCACCCAAACTGGAATGATCCGAAAACCCAAGGTCGCGGAGGTGGCCGCCGTGAAGGCGCTCATCGACGAGGCCGCCGGCGTTGGCAGCGTATTGCCGCGCACGGTGGCCGAAATGTACGAGTGCGCCCGGGATTTTCACGTGTACATCGACGGGTCGGGCGTGGGCGGATGCTGCGCCCTCCACATCGATTTGCCTGACTTGGCGGAGGTCCGCAGCCTGGTGGTTCGCGGCGATCTGCGGGGACAAGGCGTCGCAGTGGATCTGTTGAAGGCCTGCTTGTCAGAGGCGGAGGAGTTGGGCATCGCCCGGGTTTACGCCCTCACCCGCGTTCCCGGTCTTTTCAAGAAGTTAGGCTTTCACGAGATCGACAAACGGGAGCTGCCCCACAAAGTGTTCAAGGACTGCGTGCGCTGTCACCTTTTCCCTTCATGCGACGAGATAGCGGTCATTCGCGCCGTGGCGTTGGATGGCGTGGACGCGTTGGAGGCCGGTTAGGATGGCCCGGACCGGCGGCGCCGGCTTTCTCGGCTTCGGCAACATGGCCCAGGCCATCGCGAATGGGCTCCTAGACAAGCGGGCCATGGAGGCCCACGAGATTGCGATCTTCGACACGGACCCGGACAAGCAGGCCATGGCGCGGGAGCACGGCCTAACGGTGGCGGAGTCGCCCGAGGCCCTCGCCGCGGCGGGACGGGGCGTTCTCGTCCTCGCCGTGAAGCCCCAACAGATGACCGCCGCCCTTGAACCGCTGAGGCCCGGGTTGCCGAAAGACCCCCTTGTGGTCTCTGTCGCGGCGGGGCTGACGACGGCCTTCATCGACGGGCAACTCGGCGGCGGCTTCCGCGTCATACGCGCCATGCCGAACACGCCCGCGCTCGTGGGCGCGGGAATCACGGCCATCTGCGGAAACGCCCACTGTTCCGGCGAGGATCTGCAGCGAGCCAAGGTATTGTTCGAGGCGGTAGGCGCCGTGGAGGAAGTCCCGGAAGAGTTGATGGACGCGGTAACGGCTGTGAGTGGGAGCGGGCCCGCGTATTTCTTCTATCTTGCGGAGGCGCTTGCCGAGGCGGGAAGGCAAGAAGGGCTGCCGCCCGAACAGGCGGCCCGGCTCGCCGCCCACACGCTCCACGGCGCCGGGGCGTTGATTCATGGTTCCGAGGACGGCGCCCGATCCCTGCGGGAGCGGGTCACGTCGAAAGGCGGCACGACGGAGGCGGCCCTCAACGCCATGCGCGCGGCCGGGTTCGAAGCCGCGGTGCGACAGGCGGCAGCGGCGGCAGTTCGGCGAGCGCGGGAGCTGGCGGGTTGAATATTTCGGACCCCAACGCCGTTTTGATTGGCTGACGGGGCTGGCTTAACGCCAACGGGAGACCGATGCGCAAAGACCGTGTCATATCGGAAGTGTTTGGCGAGGAGTCCGTTCTCGCGCCAAGCGAACTCTCCAACAAGACGTTTGGCAAGGCGCTTTTCGGCGGCTACGCCAAGGGGCAGGTCCACGCCTTTCTGCATCAGGTCGCCGATGTCGTGGAGCGCCTCAACGAAGAAATCCGGACCCTAAAGGAACGACAGGACACGCTCCGGTCCGAGCTGGCGGGTCACCGCGAGATCGAGGCGGGGCTCCGGGAGGCCTTGGTCGCCGCCCAGCGGGTGAGCGAGGACGTCATTGCTTCGGCGAAGCGGGAAGCCGAAGCCATCCTGGCCGAGGCCCGGGTCGCCCGTGACCGGGCGCTGGTGGACGCGGCGGAGATCCCAGCCGGGTTGCGCCAAGAGATTGACGCGTTGCGGCGCCAGCGGGACGGGCTTCGGCGCGATATCGAGGCGGCCCTTGATGGACACCGCCGCCTTCTTGCCGCGTCGCCGGACGGAGCAACGGGGAACGCGGATGACGCCAACACTTCCACGGATGACGCCGAGGAGGGCTCGAACGTTTCGGGGGACATGGACGGCGCTCCAACAACCCAAGAGTCCCCCGGCGACGCAGGCGGTACGGACGGGGAGAGCCGGCTGCGGATCCGGTTCTCCGAGCCGCCGGAATCCGCGGTGCGCTCGGAAGACGAAGCGTCCAGCGACAGTGGAGACCAACAGTCATGAGGTGGTTCGCAGCGCTTTTGATGGCAACGGCGGTGAGCGCGGGCGCGGAGGATTTGGAGACCGAGACGTTCTTCGAAGACTTCGTGGCCCAACGGCAACACGTCGCCGTTCTGGAAGCCCGGTACATGCAACGCACGGTCACGCCCGACGAACAACTCACCGCGGGCGGCTCTATCCTGTACGTGAACCCCCGGCGCATCCTCTTCCGTTACGACGAGCCGGAGCTGACCTACCTTATCGACGAACAACGGGTGTTCGAGTATGACGCGGATCTCGCCCAGGTTCAGATCATCGGACTAGGGGACAACCCTCAGACCGAGGCCCTGTTTCTCGGTTTCGAGAGCAATCTGGACCGCCTTGAAGAAGCCTACGAAGTGGCCTACTTCTCTCCGGGCGAGGACGAATGTGGCGACCACGGCCTGCGTCTCAGACCCTTGGACCCGACGGACGCCTATTTTGAAGAGGTGTGGATTTTCTTGGACGGCGAGGACTATGTGCCCTGCAACATCCACGTTGTCAACGAGGACGGCTCCCACGTGCTCATCGAGATCAGCGACTATCAGGTAAACGTGGAGATCGACCCCCAGGAGACGCAGATCTGGGTTCCGGAAGGAACATCCATTGTGCCCCGGGAAGGCCCCATCGAGCGGGCCGGTCCGGAGGGAGCGTGGCTGCCGGAGCCCCGCTATCCCCACACGCCGACACAAGAAGACGCCGAAGAGGGGGGAGAAGCAGCGCCGTGAAGCCTCTGATTCTGGCGTCGGCGTCTCCCCGGCGAAAAGCCCTGCTCGAAGGGCTCGGATTGCGCATTGACGTGCGGCCGAGCGGCGCGGAGGAGATTATGGAAGGCGCGCCCCGGGACGTCGTCGCGGCGAACGCCCGGGCCAAGTGTGGCGGCGTCGCGGCCGAAGCGGCTCCGGGCGGCGTGGCGATCGGCGCCGACACGATTGTCGTGCTAGACGGGGATATCCTGGGTAAGCCCGCGGGCCTTGAGGAAGCGCGGGAGATGTTGCGGCGGCTCAGCGGCCGGACCCACGTCGTGATCACTGGCGTCGCGGTCCGGGAAACGGGCAAGGCAGGGCGCGCCCAATGGGATACGGAAGAAACAGAAGTGACCTTTCGGGAACTTAACGAGGAAGAGATCGAGCGCTTCATCGGCATCGTGAAGCCTTTGGACCGCGCCGGCGCCTACACGGTGGACGGACCTGGAAGCCTGCTGGTGCGCTCGTATCATGGCTGCTACTACAACGTGTTGGGGCTGCCCCTCGTCTGTCTGGACATGCTGCTGCGCGAGCTCGGCGTCCAGTTGTTCCATGCGTTGGACACGCGGCGGGCCGTCTTTCTGTAGGTCTCACCTGGTTTGGCCGATTGCCGTTCGCGGCGCCGCGACGCGTCCCGGCAATCTTGTATCATTCACTCCCAATTTTTTGCAATTGGAGGAGAAACGCCTCATGAAGCCATCCCCCTCGATCCGCTCCGGCATGGCCCCGCGGCCCATGTGGGCGATGGTCTGCCTGGCCGTGTTTGGGCTCCTTGCACCCCTCGGCGCGTCCGCCGCGCCGCCCAATCCAGATGTCGAGACCGAGACCGTCGTCTATGCGGAGTCCGGTGGGCAAACCTTGCGCATGACCATCTACCGCCCCGCGGAAGACGCCGAAGACGCAGAGGAAAACGGGGGAGAGGCGGCCCTGCGGCCCGCCGTTGTGATGTTTCACGGCGGGTTCTGGACGGTGGGGCTGCGTCAGACCTTGTATTGGTACGGGGAGACGTTCGCCAGCCGGGGTTACGTCGCCGCCTCCGCAAACTACCGCCGCATGCCGGGCTCGCCCTTTCCCGAACCCCTTCACGACGCCAAGGCGGCCGTCCGCTGGATGCGGCTCAACGCCGAACGATACGGAGTGGATCCGGACCGCATTGCGTCGATGGGCCTGTCCGCGGGTGGGCATTTGGCCACGCTGGTCGCGGTCACTACGCCGGAAGACGGCTTCGAGGGCCCAACCAATGAAGAGACGTCAAGCGCGGTGCAGGCGGCCATTAACTTCTATGGACCGGTGGACCTAAACGCATACGCCCACGAAGATCAAGGCGGGCCCATTAGCTGGCTGACGGGCCAGTTCATGGACTCCTTCACCCGGGGACTGGGCGAGAACAACGGCGTCTCCAACTTGACGGCGGCGTCGCCTATCCATTACGTGGGGCCCCATGTCCCACCCATGCTTATTGTCCACGGCGGCAATGACAGCGTGGTTCCCCTGGAACAGTCGGAGATGTTCTTCGAGCGCTTGAGGGAGCATGGAACGCCTGCTTGGCTCGTAGTCGCCGATGAACGGCGGCACGCCTTCGGCCGTTATCCCTCGCCCGTGCGGGACAAGGTGATGGAGGAAGTGTTCGCTTTCCTGGAACAGCATTTGGCGGGCGGCGCGGAAGAAAAGATTACGACGCGGCGGACGCTTGTCACCACGGATTAGCGGCCGTTTGCGCCGGAGCAGCCAAAGCCAAGCCCCTCAATCGCCCGATTAGGCCGGGGGATGTAAACGGTTCAACGGAGCGTCCTTATCCGGCGATTGAGGAGGCCCGCCGGGGCGTGTGTTCCCCGGCGGGCCTGTTCTCCGAGCCGTTGCATTCCTGGATTGCCCGGCCTTAGTCGATGACCGAGAAATCGCGGTAACGCGAGCCGCCCGTGTCCCACGATGTTTCCATGTTATCCACTCTGGCGAAGACGGGTCCGCCCTTCTGGCACCATGTCAACATGGTCTTGAGGGCGTCCTTCGGCCCTTCGAACAAGGCTTCCACCCGGCCGTCGGGCAGATCCCGGACCCAGCCGCCCAGGCCGAGTTCGGAGGCCTTCTTGTAAGTGGCGAAGCGGAAACCCACGCCCTGCACCCGTCCTTCGAGGAACACGTGAACACGGTCAGCCATGGCCGCCTACGCCCGTGTCTCTTCGAGCCGGCGGCGGAAGGACGGATCGCCAATGGCCATGACAGTCCGCGCGGCTGTCAGGGCCACCTGCGCGTTGCCGCTTTCGATCTTGGGCAGCGTCAGCGGCATCAAGCTGCGGACTCCTGTCCGGCCGATAAGTTCTAGCACGGCCACATCCACCGACGAACGCTCCGTGCGGAGCAGCTCCTGAATGTTGGAAATGAACCGCCGATCCTGGCCTTGCACCAAGGCGGAGGCCATTTCGGCGCGCATCACGAACATCTCCATGGTGGGGTTAAACCGCTCGTTCAACCGTTGTTCGAGATACCGCCGGGCCTCGTAGTCGCCCTCCCGCGCCAGAATCAGCGCGATCTGGCGCGCGGCCCCGGGGCTGTCGAGCAGTTCCGTCCGCAAGGTCCGGGTCCCTACGGGGTCGCCCAGGTTGTGCAGTGTCTCGGCGATGCGGATACGCGTCAGGCCCGTGGCCCGTTCGAGGCGTTGCTTCAGCCCGTCTATGACGTCGGTCCCGCCAATACGCGACAAGGCGAAGACGGCGGCCTCAGCCCGTTCAGGCGCCCGCGCCAGCACCATGTCAAGGAGGACGGGGACGGCTTGCTGCGACCCCATTACGCCGAGCGCGCGAGCGGCGGGAGCGGCGATTTCCGCTAGGCGGTCTTGAGCCATCTGGACCAAGCGCGACTCATGCTCCTCAAGTCCGAACAGGCCCGCCAGCAACGCGGCTTGCATGCGGACTTGGCGATTGCCGCTGTCCAACCCCCGGGCGATAGGCGCGCTGACGCCCGTGCTGTCGTTGGCGAGATACAGGCGCTCCACGGCGTCAAGGGCCGTTTGCAGGTCATTGCTTTCCGCAAGTTGGCGCAGGTAGTTGAGGGCTCCGATGTCTCCGTTGGCCGCGAGAATAGCCCCCGCTTCCATGCGCACGGCCTGATTGCCCTCGGCGGTGTCAAAGATGGCGCGAGCCCGGGTGATCGCCTGGTTTACGATGGCCCGTTCGTCCGCCGTCAGCGCCCGGCTCTCATCCAGGCGGAAACGGCGCTCTTCGACGGCGTCCTCTTGCACTTCGATGCGCCGGATGGAGCTGAAAAGATAGGAATGCCGCACGCCCTCGGCGTCGCGGACGGCCACGTAATTCGGGCCGACATCCACCACTTCGAGGTTTCTATCCTGGACGCCATCAGGCTCCAGCACGACAGTCACCAACTGGGATCCGTCCGCCAGTTCCGCTAGGTTGTACGTTTGGGGGCCTACAATGTTGACTTGCGCGCCCGCCGTGATGGCGAACGCCGCTATGAATCCGGTAATTGCGATACGCCGCATGGCATTTCGACTCCTTTGTTGTGGCTGCCTCACCCTGATGTTTTGACGCCATGGATCCGCTGGATCTAGACGCCGTCCCCCTTAATGCAATTCAAGCGCCTCCTCCTTGATGACGGCGTCGAGGAAGCGTTTGGCTGCTTCCACCGAGGGCACGAACGGGTTCACGCACAGGGCCTGAAGCGCGTGCTCGTAGGAACGTTGCCGGACAGCCTCGACGGTCAACCGATCACACTCTTTTATCATAAAGTAGAGTCCCTTTAGAAACCGGGGGCAGCTACCCGCTTTCCGGGGCGTAATTCCGTCCTTATTCACGGCGGCCGGAACCTCTACGCTACAATCGTCCGGAAAATCCCGGATCGCGCCATCGTTGCGGACACATAGTACCATTTCCCGGGTTTCCGTATCTTCCAGCGCCCGGAGCATGGGGACGATAGTCGTGTCGTACCAAACCGTGTTGCGCTGGCGCGTCAGAGCGGGAATATCGTTGAGCGACTCATCCTCGTAAAGGCGGAGGATCTGTTTTTCCGCTTCGAGCAACACTTCCCCGCGGAAACGGGCGCCCGCGCGTTGCCTCTTGAGATGCTCGTCGAGATGAAAGTAGAGGCCGACCTTTGTGGCGGGAATCATCCGGAATAAGTCCACCAAGGTCATGTCGAAGCTGTCGGAGCGACCGTTACGCTCCAGCAAATCCAACACACGCGACATGCAACTCGCGTCGTTGCGGATGATGTCTTGGATCCATCCCAAATGGTCCACGCCTAGGTAGTTCAAGCGGAGCTCGCCGGGAGGGCAGTTTAGCAAGTCCGCCACCTTGCGGTGGTAGAGCGCGGGCGTGTCGCACGCGCCGGCCACGCGCAGCTTAGTGTGGCGCGCGCAGGCCTCCACCACGGCTCCCATGGGGTCGGTCAGATTGATGAAGAGAGCCGACGGGTTGACCTGTTCCAAGACCTCAGTAAAACCGAACACGACGGGGAGTGTGCGCAACGCGTTGGCGACGCCGCCGGCGCCAAGAACGTCGTCGCCCAACATGCCCATTTTCGGGGGCAAGGTTTCATCCCGGACCCGGGCCGCCATGCCGCCGACGCGAACGTGATTGATGACGTACTTGGCGTCCTTCACGGCCTCGTGGAGGTTGGTGGAGTGCACTACCTCGGCGGGAAGGCCAGTCCGCCGCAAGAGGCGGGCGCAGAAGTTGGCCACGACAGGGAGCTTCTTGCCTTCCTTCCCGAAGAGGACAATTTCCTTCACGTGAAACTTCTGAGCGGCCAGGGAACGGATGAATTCGGGAATATATACACTGCTCCCCCCAAGAATAGTGATCCGTTCGACCATGCCCGCTGGGCCTCCTCCCTGTACCCCTGTAGGGAAATGCGGCCGTTTTGTTTCAGCCCCACATACAGACCGCAGTAAACCTCTGATCCTACACGGGGGGACCCATCCCGCGCAACGGCGCGGCGGCCGCGCTTTGCGCGCGTCGGCTTCGGAGGCGGCAGCCAAGTTGTCCCGGCCGGTGCGTTTCGGATAGACTCGTTTCGCTCAAGGGGGGAGCTCCGCTTGAGCCGCCGCGGCCCAGGCGCGCGCCAGCCGGCCCGCCGCGCCCACGCAACGGTTCCGTGTTTTCTTAACGTCAATCCGCGCCGAACGGGGGAGCACCGCCTTGACTGGCGCGCCAACAATCAGGGGGAGCACCTTTCATGCCCGCCGAACGAAGCTTTTTCGAAACCGTACAAGACGAACTGAAAGAGTGCGCCGAGAGCATGCAACTCAACGACAGTGTGCTGGCGTTGCTGAGCAATCCCGTCCGGGAGCTGCATGTAATCTTTCCAGTCGCCATGGACGACGGTAAGACCGAGATGTTTCACGGGTACCGGGTCCAATACAACGACGCCCGTGGCCCGACCAAAGGGGGCACGCGCTTCCACCCCGCCGAAACCATCGACACTTTACGGGCGCTAGCGTCGTTGATGACGTGGAAATGCGCCGTTATGGACCTGCCCCTCGGGGGCGCGAAGGGCGGGGTAATCTGCGACACCAAGAAGCTGTCGCGTGCGGAGCTTGAGCGGGTGAGCCGGGGCTACATCCGCGCCATCGCCCAGATTATCGCGCCCGACAAAGACGTGCCGGCGCCCGACATGTACACGAATCCCCAGGTTATGGCCTGGATGATCGACGAATACTCGAGGATGCAGGGCAAGAATCAATTTGGCATCATCACCGGAAAACCCCATGATCTCGGCGGCTCCCACGGCCGCACGGACGCGACGGCCCGGGGCGGGATGTACACCGTCCGGGAAGCGGCGGGCGTCATCGGCCTGGACTTGAAAGGCGCGACCGTGGCGGTTCAAGGCTACGGCAACTCTGGCTACTACGCGGCCCGCCTCGCGAAAGAGTTGTTTGGCTCCAAGATCGTCGCTGTGAGTGACAGCCGCGGCGGCATCTATAACGAAAAGGGCCTCGACCCGGAGGCCGTGCTCGCGCACAAAGAAGAAACCGGCACGGTCGTCGGCTTCCCGGGGGCGAGCCCGGTGAGCAATGATGAGATTCTGGAATTGGATGTGGACGTGATTGCGCCATCGGCCTTGGAAAAGGCGATCACGTCCGAGAACCAAGGCCGGATCAAGGCGAAAATCGTGGCGGAGCTCGCGAACGGCCCGACCACGCCAAACGCGGAGAAGGCGCTTCATGAGCGCGGCGTGCACGTCATTCCGGATTTCCTGTGCAACGCTGGCGGGGTGACCGTGTCCTACTTCGAAATGGTGCAGAATTTTTACTTACATTACTGGGACGAAGCGGAAGTGCACGAGAAGCTCGACAAGAAAATCAGCAAGGCCTATCACGATGTCGTGCGGGTTTCGCGAGAGCGCAACGTCACCATGCGTCAGGCCGGCTATGTGCTGGCCGTCGAGCGCGTGATGGACGCCATGCGCTACCGCGGCTGGATCTAGACCCAGCCGGGCCCGTCCTTAGACGAACAAACCTCGCCCGTCCATGTCCGGTAAGACGCCGGGGTATGGGCGGGCTTTTTCCGTGCGCAGCCTATCCGGCGATCGGGGCGCTTTGTTTGTGTTGAACGGATACGGCCGCTACGATACGCCAAAACCTAGGAGAACTCATGTGGCCGCTCCGGCCGTGAGCGCGCCATGTCCCTAGGCGCCATGCTTCTAGGAAGAAAGGAGCGCGCGTGCGTGTAGTTATCGCCCCCGACTCGTTCAAAGGCAGCCTGTCCGCCGTGGCGGCCGCCCAGGCCATGGCGGAAGGCGCCCGCCGCGCCGCGCCCAGCGCGTCTATTCGCGAAATCCCGATGGCGGACGGGGGAGAGGGCAGCGTCGAGGCCCTCGTCCGCGCCACGGACGGGACGACGGCGCGCCTCACCGCGACTGGCCCGCTGGGCGACCCGGTGGAAGCCGAATACGGCGTCCTGGGCGACGGCGTAACGGCGGTGGTGGAGACGGCGGCCGCTTCAGGCTACAGCCATCTCCCGGCTGGACGGCGCGACCCGCGCAAGGCCACGACGTATGGAACGGGAGATCTCATCCGTCACGCCCTGGACCAGGGCCTTCGCCGCTTCATCATCGGCTTGGGCGGCAGCGCGACGAACGACGGCGGCGCGGGCATGGCGGCCGCATTGGGCTACCGTTTCATAGGCCCCGGCGGCGCTGAATTGCCATTGGGCGGAGCGGCCTTGGCGCGGTTGCAGCGCATCGGCGTTGAGGATCGGCATCCGGCCCTTGCGGACAGCGTGTTTCGCGTGGCGTGCGATGTGGACAATCCGCTCTGTGGTCCAGAAGGCGCATCGGCGGTGTACGGGCCGCAGAAGGGCGCGGACGCGGAAGCCGTGCGGGAGCTGGACGCTGCGTTGCGGCGCCTGGGCGAAGTCATCGGGGAACAGTTCGGCTTGGACGTCCTGAGTTTGCCGGGCGCCGGAGCGGCCGGCGGGATGGGCGCGGGAACCGCCGCGTTTCTGGGCGGCGCCCTCGAACCGGGGTTCGAGGTGGTGGCGGAAGCATGCGGCTTGAAGGACGCCCTCGCGGACGCCGATCTGGTGATGACCGGCGAAGGCGCCCTCGACCACCAAACCCTCCGGGGGAAGACGCCCTACGGCGTGGCGCGGCACGCGGGGCGGCATGGCGTCCCGGTTGTAGCGCTGGCTGGCTGCCTTGGCGAGGGCCATGAAGCCTTGTACGAGGCCGGCGTGACCGGTCTGTTCGCCATTGTGCCCGGGCCATGCGCGCTGGACGAGGCCCTGGCCCACGGTGGGGCCAATCTCGCGCGGACGGCCGAGGCGGTGGTCCGGTTGTTCATGCATGCGCCAGGGGCGCTAAAGCGGACAAAGGAGACGTTGTGAGAGCGGCTTTCGAATCCATCGCGTTCCGGGACAGCGCGCAGGCGTCCGCTATCCTGGCGGAGATCCTGAAAGACGGGCGTCCAGGATTGGAGGAGACCCTGGCGGACCTGCTGGGGGAGAGCTTCGACGCCAACACCGCGTTGGTCCGCCTCGAACGCTACTTGGCGACCACCGCCACGCCAAGCGCCATCCTGGATCGCATGGCCGCCGCGCCCCGATTTGCCCGCATGATGATGACTGTCTTCGGGCAAAGCCAATTCCTCACCGATATCGTCTGCCATAATCCCGAGTACATGCCGTGGCTGTGGGAAGAGGCGGTGCTGGACGAATCCCGGCCCCGCGACGCCGTGCTCGCGGAGATCCTAGAGCACGTACGCGCCGTCAGCGCCTTCGACGAGCAATGCGGAGCCATGCGCCGTTTCAAGAGCCGGGAGATATTGCGGATCGGCGTGCGCGATATTGTTGTCCACGCCTCCATCCCCAGTATCACGGAAGAGCTCAGCAATCTTGCCGACGCCGCCTTGGAAGCGGCCACGGAGATGGCCACGGCGATCTGCGATGAGCGATATGGGACGCCCATCGACGGAGAAACCGGCGAGCGGGCGGGATTCGTGATTCTAGGCATGGGCAAGCTCGGCGGCCGGGAGCTCAACTTTAGCTCCGACATAGACCTCGTGTTCATCTACAGCGGAAACGGGGAGACAACGGGGGGACGCTCCGGCGCATGTGGCAACGCCGAGTATTTTCAGAAGCTGGGCGAACTTATCATCAAGGCGGTGTCCGGGGTGACGGCGGAAGG
>SLHB01000403.1 GCA_007136375.1 Candidatus Hydrogenedentota bacterium | reverse complement strand
GGTATTTCGTGTGTTCGAGGTCGATGTTGGTGATCGCCGTGACGCGGGGGGCGAGCACGTTGGTGGAGTCGAAGCGTCCGCCCATGCCGACTTCGATGAGGCCCAGCTCGACGGCTTCTTCCGCGAAAGCGCGAAAGGCCACGGCGGTCACCAGTTCGAAGAAGGTGGGCGGCGGCTCCATGGCCCCGGCGATCGCTTGGAACACGGATATGTGCGCGTCCAGCTTCTCCGCGGACAGCGGCGTCCCGTTGATGAGGAAGCGTTCGGACAGATCCAACAGGTGGGGGCTCGTGAACCGGCCCGTGCGGCAGCCCGCGGCCCGCAGCATGGCGTCGAGCATGGCGAGCACGCTGCCTTTGCCGTTCGTGCCCGCGACGTGCGCCGCGGGGAAGGCTTCGTGGGGATTGCCGGCCTCGGCGAGGAGACGCCGGATGTTGTCGAGCCCGAGCTTAACGCCGTGCAGCTCCAGGCTCGCCAGGAACGCCCGGGGGATCACGAACGGCTCAAGTACCTGAGGAACTTGCCCAGGGTTTCGCGCATCTCGGAACGGGCTACGATGCGGTCGACAAAGCCATGGGACGCCTGATACTCCGCAGTCTGAAACCCTTCCGGGAGCTTGACCTTGAGGGCGCCCTCGATGAGCCGGGGGCCCGCGAAACCGATGAGGGCCTTGGGCTCGGCCAGAACGACATCGCCGAGACTGGCGAAGCTGGCGTACACGCCGCCGGTGGTGGGATCCGTCAGCACGGAGATGTAGGGCGAGCCGGCCTCGTTGAGTTGGCGGACGGCGTCGGCGGTTTTGGCCATCTGCATGAGGCTGAGGATGCCCTCTTGCATGCGCGCGCCGCCCGACGCGGCGAAGACGACAAGGGGCAGCCGTTCGCGGATGGCGTCTTGGGCGAGCCGGCAGAATTTCTCGCCGAGGGCCGAGCCCATGCTGCCGCCCATGAAATATGGGTCCATGAACCCGAAGGCGGCCCGCGTTTCTTCGACGGCGCCGAACCCGGTCACCAGGGCCTCCTTCAGCCCGTGGGTGGCCTTGGCCTTGGCGACCTTCTGCTCATATGTGACCCCGCCCACGGTGAACTCCAGGGGGTCCACCGTCTCCACGGCGGCGTGGGTTTCCTCGAAGGAGCCGGGATCGAGGGTGTATTCGATGCGCTTGCGCGCGTTGATCCGGTAGTGGTGGCCGCAGTTCGGGCAGACCTGCTGATTTTCGTCCACCTCGTTGCGGTACACGGCTTGGGCGCAGCCCGGGCATTTCACCCAGACGCCCTCGGGCACGGCGCTCTTGCGGCCTATAACGGATACGAATCGGCGTCGGTTTAGAAAAGGCATGGGAATCTTCTTCTATCGGTTCATGCGCGCGCCCTGACGGAACGCGCGTTCTCTGGGGTTCAGTGTATGGCGGCCGCGATCTATATCCAGCCGGGAGTGGGCGGCGGAGGCTCCCATCATCGCAAATTTGCGGGAAATTCTCCAGCGAAGGCGCCGCTTAGGGCGGAAGGAAGATGCCGGCCCCTTGGCGAATGGGATCCGCTTTGGGCGGCGAAAGTTGCATGGGCCCCGGGCGCGAGCGCAGGCCGGGAAGTGGACCCGCGTTACGAGTAGGCGTTGGCTTGGCTGGCGGGGCCGCTCTCGAAATTCTCCCTGCGGTAAAGAAGGCGGCCGCAATGGTTGCAAGCCTTGATTTGTCCGCCCCACACTTCGTTCACGAGTTGGGGGGGCAGGCTCATGTGGCAGCCCGTGCAGACCTCGCCATTGAGGGGCACCACCGCCGCGCCAGCCTTGGGCCCGTTCTGGATGCGCCGGTAGCGGGCGAGAAGGGTCTCATCCACTTCTCCGGCGATGACCTTGGCGTTTTCCTCCAGTTCCCGCCGCGCCGCTTGAGCCTCGGCCAATTCTTCATCCACCGCGGCGGCTTCTTCGTCCAAGCGCGCGAGTTCCTGTTTGATCCGCTCGCGGGTGGCTTGGATGCCCTCTTGGGCTTCTTCCAATTCCATCATGATCGCCAGGATGTGCTCTTCTTTCTGGGCGATTTGCTCCTTAACACTGTCGATTTCGTGAAGGAGCGCCTGATACTCCTCGTTCTTCTTGACGGTGTTGAGCTGAGCCTGATACTTATTGAGGTGGGTTTGCAGTTGGTCGATATCCTTGTAGCACTCGCGCTGGTCCACCTCCAACTTCTTGCACGCAGCCTCGCGATCCTCCAATTCGGCGGCAAGACGCGCGCGCTTGGCCTCGAGGCGCTCCTTCTGCTTCGGGATCTCTGTCTCCCGCTTCTTGCAGGCCTCGATCTTCAGATCAAGGGCCTGCAAGCGTAATAGATTCTCCATGGCGTTCTTGCCTCCCTCGTGCATGGCCCCGCGAAGCGCCCGGGCGGCGAAAAAAAAGCCGCGGCCGAAGCCGCGGCGTTTGCTACTTGATCCAGGCCATCATCTTGCGGAGTTTGGCCCCCACCTCCTCAATGGGATGGGAGGCGTCCGCGTCCCGCAGTTGCCGGAAGCGTTTACCGCCCGAGGCGTACTCTTCCAGCCACTCCCGGGCGAATTCGCCGGACTGAATGCGTTCCAGAGATTCCTTCATGGCCTTCCGGGTCTCTTCGCCAATCACTTTTGGCCCGACGGAAAGCCCGCCATACTCCGCCGTGTCGCTGACGGACTCGTTCATAAACTTTAACCCGCCCCGGTAGTAGAGATCAACAATCAGCTTGAGTTCATGCATGACTTCGAAGTAGGCGATCTCCGGCTGGTAGCCCGCCTCGACAAGGGTTTCGAAGCCGGCCTTGATCAAGGCCGCGGAACCACCGCAGAGCACGGTCTGTTCGCCGAAAAGGTCCGTCTCGGTTTCCTCCTGGAAGGTGGTCTCCAGGATGCCCGCGCGGGCGCCGCCGAGGGCCGCGCCATAAGCGAGGGCGTTGGGCAAGGCCTCGCCGGTGGCGTCTTGTTGAATCGCTACGAGACAGGGCGTGCCATGACCGCTCACGTACTCGTCGCGGACGAGATGGCCGGGGGCCTTGGGCGCGATCATGAAGACGTCCACGCCGGCCGGCGGTTCGATGCATTTGAAATGGATGTTGAAGCCGTGGGCAAACATAAGGGCGTTGCCCGGCGCTAGATTCGGGGCGATTTCGTTCTCGAAGAGGCTTTTTTGCACCGTGTCCGGCACGAGGATGACGATGATGTCCCCGCGTTTTGTGGCCTCGTCCGCCGTCACCACTTCGAAGCCCGCCTCAACGGCGGCTTGATAGTTCTTGCTGGCGGGATCCTTGCGTTGGCCGACGAGGACGTTGACGCCGCTGTCCCGCAGGTTCATGGCGTGGGCGTGGCCCTGGCTGCCGTAGCCGATGACGCTGACGGTCTTGCCGGCGAGCCGGCCTAGGTCGCAGTCCTGCTCGTAATAGATCTTAGCCATAAACGGCGCCGTCTCCTTTCTCATTTGCCTTGGGCGACCGGCCAATGGCGATGCGGCCCGTGCGCACCAGTTCCTGTATGTTGAAAGAGCGCATCATGTCGATGAACGCGCTGATCTTGTCGCTAGCGCCCGTGGCTTCCACGGTAATGGCGCCGTCGCCCATGTCCACGACCTTGGCCCGGAAGATGTTCGCGATCTCAATGATCTCCGTGCGCTCCCGGGTGGAGACGGCCATCTTCAACATCACCAACTCGCGCTCGACGAAATCCGTCTGGGTCAGATCGGTGACCTCGATGATGCCGACCAGCTTGTTGAGCTGATTGATGATCTGCTGAAGCACCCGGTCGTCGCCCCGCACCACGACGGTCATTCTGGAGATGGAGGGCTCGTCGGTCTCTCCGACGCAGAGGCTGTCGATGTTGTACCCACGGGCGCTAAAGAGCCCCGCCACGCGGGACAAGACGCCGAACTGGTTTTCGACGAGAACGCTAATGGTGTGTCTCATGGCTTTGCAATCTTTCTTAGCCGCGCCTGACCGGGAGCAAGGTACGGAAAGGCGGTGTGTGGGGAACTTAGGGCGCGGCCTGGTTGGCCATGGCCATGGCGCGCTCGAGTCCCTCCTCCAGGAACAACAAGACGGCGTTGGCGGCGCGCTCCACGGCCTCTTCGAAGACTGGCTTCTCCTCTGGCGTGAACCGGCCTAGCACATGGCCGGTCATGGCGCCGCCATCCCCTTTCCCCACGCCTATGCGCAGCCGCGCGAACTCCTGGGTTCCCACGTGAGCGATTATGGATTTCAAGCCATTGTGCCCGCCGGAACTGCCCTTGGCCCGCATGCGCAAGCGGCCAGGGGGAAGCTCGGTGTCGTCGGTGACGACGAGCAGGCCCGAGGGTCCTTCCGGCGTGTTGCGGATGAGCGGCGCGACGGCGGCGCCGCTCCGGTTCATGAAAGTGAGCGGCTTCGCCAGCAGGACTTTCTCGCCGCCTACCCGCGCCTCGGCCAGAAGGGCCTGGTGTTTTTCCCGGTTGAAGGCCACGCCCAACTGGCTGGCGAGCCGGTCCACGGTCATGAAACCCGCGTTGTGGCGCGTGCCGTGATAGCGCGGGCCGGGGTTGCCCAATCCAGCGACAAGCTTCATGACACGGCGCCCCGGCGGCGGCCCACGGCTGCGGGCTGGGCCCGGCTACCCTTCGCCTTCTTCTTCGCCTTCTTCTTCAGCGGCCTCTTCCTCGCCTTCCGCGGCTTCCTCTTCCTCGGTCACCACGCGCGGCGCCAAGACGGTCGCGATGGTCCGGTCGGCCTCGGTAATCACCCGCACCGTGGGCGGAGCGGCCAGGTCGCCGACATGGAGGCTTTCGCCCACTTCGAGGCCGGAGATGTCGATGTCAAGCTGATCGGGCACATCCAAGGCGAGACAGGCCACTTCAACTTCGCGCAGTTGCGTGTCCAAGACGCCGCCGTCCTGCAAGCCCTTCGGCTTGCCCACGAGGTTGATGGACACGTAGGTGTGGATCTCTTCGTCGAGATTGATGCGCTGGAAGTCGGCGTGGAGAATGAAATCCTTGAAGGGGTGGTGCTGCACCGCCTTGATCATGGCGGGGCCGCCCATGTCCGCGCCGCCTTCCACTTCGATTTGCACGACGGCGTGTTCGCCGCCGGCCGAGTGGGTGACCTTTAGAAAGTCGGGGTACGGCACCGCCAGGGAAACAGGCTCGCGGCCAAGGCCATACAGGACCGTGGGGATAAGCCCCTGGGCGCGCTGGCGCCGGATGTCGCTCTTCTTCCGCGCCGGACGCAGCGACGCCTTTATCGTTTGCAGTTCCATGTTGAAACGCCTCCAAATCCGTTACCGGAACAAAATGCTAATCGACTCTTCCTCGTGGATGCGCCGGATGGCTTCGCCGATGAGGGGCGCGAAGGGCAGCGCCTGGATCTTCGGGCTGGCCGCCGCCTCCGCGGACAAGGGAATGGAATCGCTGACCAAGACCTCGTCGAGAACCGATTCATTGATACGCGTGACCGCGTTGCCGCTAAACACAGCGTGCGTCGCGCAGGCCATTACATCCAGCGCGCCCTGGTCGCGGACGGCCTTGGCCGCGCGGACGAGGGTGCCCGCGGTGTCAATCAGGTCATCGAAGATGAGGGCGTGCCGTCCACGGACGTCGCCGATGAGGTTCATCACCTCGGTCTCGTTTTCCTTGGGCCGGCGCTTATCCACGATGGCGAGGGGGGCCTCCATGCGGTTCGCCACTTCCCGCGCGCGCTTCACGCTGCCGGTGTCGGGCGAGACGACCACCCAGTTGTCCTTATTTCGCTGCAACAGGTGGTCGACGAAGGTCTTCTCGCTGTTCAGATGGTCCACCGGAATATCGAAGAACCCCTGGATCTGGCCGCAGTGGAGGTCCAGCGTCAACACGCGGTTCGCGCCCGCGGCCACCAAGAGATTCGACACGAGCTT
>SLHB01000276.1 GCA_007136375.1 Candidatus Hydrogenedentota bacterium | reverse complement strand
GAGGCCGGACGTTCCCTTCCTTTCGGAGTCCGCCATGCCCCCGAATGTCCTCATCATCCAGAACGACGAGCACGTGTTCCGCCACCTCGGCTTCAACGGCCATCCCGTGGTCCAGACGCCCCACTTGGACCGGCTGGCCGCCGAGGGGACGGCGTTCGACCATGCCTACACCTGCAACGGCGTGTGCGTTCCGGCGCGGGCGTCCTTTATCACGGGGCGCTACACCATCGCCACCGGGGTCGCCTGCAACAGCATCGCACTGCCCCCCAGCGAGGCGACGATGCCCCAGATGTTCGGCCAGGCAGGCTATGCCACGGGGGCCTTCGGCAAGTGGGGGCTCGGCTATCCCGGCTCCGAGGGCGAGCCGCTGCGTCAGGGTTTCGACCGATTCTATGGGTACAATTGCCAGCGGAACGCCCACACCTACTATCCCACCTGGCTCTTCGACGATGACGAACAGATCGAGCTTGACGGCGAGACCTACGCCCACGATCTCATCATGGACAAGACCTTGGAGTGGGTCCGGGAAGTGCAGGATCAACCCTTCTTCCTCTTTGTCCCGACGTTGATTCCCCACGCCGCGATGCAAGTCCCCGAGGAGTATCATCAACCCTTCCGGGAGCAGTTCCCGGAGTTCGAGGACGTGACCGGCCAATACGCGGGCACGGAGGTTCCCAATCCCGTGGCGGGATTCGCGGGCATGATGACGAAGCTCGACGAGGACGTGGGCCGGATTATGGCGTTGTTGAACGAGTTGGGTCTCGATGACAACACCATCATCATGTTTACCAGCGACAACGGGCCTCATGAAGAGGGCGGCCATGATCCCGAGTTCTTCAATAGCGGCGGCGGACTCCGGGGCCTGAAGCGGGACCTGTATGAAGGCGGGATCCGTGTTCCGTTTCTCGCCCGGTGGCCCGGCAAGATCCCCGCGGGTACGGTCAGCGATCACATGTGCGCCTTCTGGGACTTCATGCCCACCGCCTGCGAACTGGCGGGGATCGATGTCCCAGCCGGCATCGACGGAATCAGCCACCTTCCCGCCTTCCTGGCGGAGCCTGGGCAGCGGTCCCACAAGTACCTCTATTGGGAGTTCTACGAGCGGGGCGGCCGCCGCGCTGTCCGTTGGGGCGATTGGAAGGGCGTCCAGTACGACGTGTCCGCCAATCCCGACGGCCCCATGGAGTTGTACAACCTGGCTGACGACCTCGCGGAGGAACACGATCTCGCGGAAGACCACCCTGAGGTCGTGGCCGTCATGCAGGCGCTCATTGAACACGCCCACGAACCGTCGGAAATCTGGAGCTGGTCATAGCGGATTGGCGCGTCCCGCCCGTTCCCGGAGTGCAGGTTTCCGGGCGGCGGCGGGGCGCGCCCGTCTGTCAGTCCCGGGGACGGACCCGGACGCCGTCTTCCAGGTCTGGCGAAGGCTCCGTGATAATCACATCGCCTTCGTCCAGGCCGTCCAAGATCTCCGCCCATTCCACGCCGCGGAGACCCACCTCGACGGATGTAAGGACGGCGCGGCCGCCGCGGACGGTGAAGATGGCCCACCCTTCGCCTTCACGGAAGATGGCGCGCTCGGGCACGGCCAGGGCGCCGGGGCTCTCCGCCGTGATGATGTCCACGTCGATACGTGTTCCCGGCCGCAGCCCCAGGGGCTCGTTATCGAAGGCGACGCGTACGATGAAGCGTTGTTCTTCGATGCCCAAGGGCGACGTTGTTGTGAATCCCGAAGGATACACGCGCCTCACTTCGCCGATGGCGTCCTGCCCCCGGAGGGCGCGTCCCGCCAACTCGACGGCGGCGCCTTCCTCCACCCGCACGACCTCCTCGGACAGGACTTCCACTTCGATCTCGATGCTGCCCGGATCGCCGAAGAGCACAAGAGGCGCGCCCGGCGCCAGCGGCTGGCCTTCGTTGATGTACTCCTCTAGAACGTAACCGTCGAAGGGCGCGCGCGCGTCAAGGCGGCGCCGGTCTTGTTCGAGGACGGCGAGCTGCGCTTCCAGGGCCGCGATCTCGAACTGGTAGGCTTCCCGAAGATACTCGTTGTCGTCGATGGAGTCGCGGAGCTGCACATGGGCCAACTCCGCCGACTCCATGGCTTTTCGGGCGGACTCGACGGCGAGTTGAGCCCGCTCGTGCCGTTGTTCCGCCGTGTCCAGCACGCGCTGCGCCGACTCGCGGCGGGATTCGCTGATGACGTCCTCTTCGAACAGACGCTCCGCGCGCCGGTGCTCCCGCTCCGCTTCGGCCAGGTCCGCTCCGGCGGCGGACGCGTCCCGTTCCGCCATGGCGACGGCGTCCGCCATTTCGAGGCCGCGCAACCGCGCCCGCTCGATCTCCTCGGGCCTGGGCTTGCTCACGTCCACGCCCGTGATCCGCGCCCGGGCTTGGCCAATGGCGGCTTCCGTCCGCTCCATCTCCCGCTCGTGAGGGTGGGTGTCCAGATGGACCAGCCGTTCGCCGGCGGGCACGAAGGCGCCGATCTCCCAGGGCATGGCCTCCACCGTCGCGTTCGTGGGCGTGGTCGCCAGATAGTCGTTGTTCAAGATGGTGACGGCTTCCTCGGTGACGTATTCCCGGACCAGTTGGCGCCGGACCTCGTCCACTTCCACCTCAATGGGGGTGGGCCGAAGCATGAGCGCGAAGGCCGCGATGAGAAGGACGGCCACGCCGCCTTTAATGAGCCGTTGCCGTGTCATACTGTTACTCCCTAGACTTCAGCACCTCGACCATGTCCAGCCGGTGAATGCGCCGGCGCACCGCGAGGTTGGCGAGGGCGACGAAGGCGGCGATGAGTCCCGCTGACAACATGAAACTCGCCGTCTCCGCATGGTAGGGCATGCGGTACATGTCCGTGTCGAGGAGGGCGAGAAGGGTTCGCGCCGACCAGGCCCCGAAAGGCAGGCCGAGGAGCA
The DNA here is from genome assembly GCA_007136375.1 of Candidatus Hydrogenedentota bacterium. Classification (GTDB taxonomy): domain Bacteria; phylum Hydrogenedentota; class Hydrogenedentia; order Hydrogenedentales; family SLHB01; genus SLHB01. Next base: position 2,983 of record SLHB01000276.1, on the reverse strand, counting down.
CCCCTACGCCGCCTAGCAAAAAGTTCTCCTGATAGACAATGGCTCCCACCTCTTGCTTCGTGAAGCCGAGGACCCGGAGCGAAGCAAGTTCGCGTTCCCGCTCTAACAGGGACACGACCGTGCTGTTATAGATAATCGAGAAGGCGATTACCCCGGCGAAGATGACGAGCAAAGTGCTGGTGACTGCGATGTTCTCCGCGATGGTGTCGGCGATGTTCTCGTAGTTCTCCTCCGCGATGTCCGCCGAGGCGACGGCGGGGGTGTCCGTCATGGCCCGCGCGATGGCAGGAATCGCGTCGGGATCCGCCCGCAATAGGGCCACGTTCATGGCGAAGCCGCCGCCCAGCAGCCGGCTCAACTCGTCCAGCTCCATGTACGCGGTGATGCCCAAATATTCCTGGACCACTTGACGCACGGTCACTTCGTATTCCTTCTCCGTCCGTCCCTTGAGCGGCCGTATCGTCACCGTGCTTCCGGCGGAAACGCCAAGGTCCCGGGCGAGTTTGTCGCTGAGGATGACGCCCCTGCCCTCGATGGGCACGGGCCGGGCTTCCGTGTCAAGGAGACGCCGGAGTTGGCTGTCCGGCGCGAGGCCGAAGATGGCGTTGTTCTGGCTGCGCCAGCCATGGGTGAATTCGAAGGGGTATTGGAGCATAGGCTCGGCCCGGCGCACGCCTTCGTAACGGGCGACGCTATGGAGCGCGCTCCGGGGCATCTCGCGGACGAAGTTGATGCGCATGTCCTCCCGCTGCGCCTCGCGGAACTGGAAATCGATCATGTAATACACCGAGTCAATGAACACAAGGCCGATGAGCAGCAGGCCCGTGGCGATCATGACGCCGCCCGCGTTCAAGGCCGCCCGGAGGCGGTAGCGGCTCACGTTACGGAAGATCATCTTCCACGTGAACGAGAGATTGCGCCAGAGAAGATCAAAGCGCTCGACCAGGGTACGGTGCGCGTGGCGGGGCGCCTCGGGACGCATTGACTCGGCGGGCTGGATAGCGGCGGCGTTGCGCGCGGCGGACAAGGCCCCGAGGAGGGCGAAAGCCAGGCTAAGCAGGATAGCGTTCGCCAGAATTCCGGGATAAACCTGCATGACAAATACGGGGAACTGGAAGAAGTCCACATAGATTCGGCCCAATCCCCGGGCCAGCCAGAGGCCCACGGCGATGCCGCCCAGCGCGCCGGCGCCGCCCAGGATCAAGGCGTAGCGCACGTAGTATCCGCTCACATGCAGGTTGCTGTAGCCATAGGCCTTGAGCAGGCCGATCTCCGTCCGCTCTTGACGGACCATGCGATTGAGCAGGACCAGCAGGATGGCCGCGGCGATGCCCATGAAGATGGTGGGCAAGACGAGGACGATGGCCTCCAGGGATTGAATCTCGTCGCTCAACAAGCTGTTGGATATCTGGTCCTCCGCCTTGATGGTGGCGAAGACGCCGTAGCCGTCGAGCTCCGTTTCCATGCGATCCAGGACACGGCGCAGGTTCCGGGGATCGTCCACGGTCCCGATGATGTCGTTCCAGGCGCCGCGCATGTCCATCGCCATTTCCACGAAGGATTCGGGGACCCAGAAGACGCCGAAACGCTCGGGATTCGGGTAGAGGCTCTCCGCGCTGGGAATCATATAGACGAATTCCGGCGACATGGCCGTCCCGATGATGCGGAGCGTGTGCCGCCGGCCGTCGATGGTCACGGAAATCGTCCCGCCGATCTCGAGATCGTTCGCTTCGGCGAAGTCCGTATTGACGATGGTCTGGTTTGGCGCCCCTTCGTCGAAATAGCGGCCGCTCACCATGTGAATGTCGTTCAACACGGGAACGCGCCGATCCGGCATGGAGACAAGGCGGCCAAGGCGGGGATCGTCCGAGCCCGGCACGTCGATGGTCGCTTCGTCCGTAACGCGGCCCCGGATGCTCCGGACGCCGGGAATGGTTTCCAGCCGCAGCACGGCCGAGGCGGGGGCGCGCTCGACGGAGACGAAGAAGTCGGGGAAGCGGTACTGCTGGTAGTAGGTGTCCCGCGTCAGGCGCAGATTGTGGTAGGCGCTGGCCATGCTGATGTAGGTGGCCGTGCCGCAGAGGATGACCATCGAGACGGCCAGGGCCTGGCCCCAGTTTCGCCGTAATGCGCGCAAGAGCTTCTTGTTGAGCACGCTCATGCCGGCGCTTCCCCCGCGATCCCCGCCGTCACCACGCAATGTCTCCGGCGTGAAGCCGCGTCTCGTTCTCCGTGATGTCCCGGACGGTTCCGTCCACCATGGTGATGACCCGGTGGCCCATCCCGCCAATGGCGGCGTTGTGGGTGATGATCATCACCGTCGTTCCAACGCGTTCGTTCACGTTGGCGAGGACGTCGAGGACCAGCTTGCCCGTGGCGAGGTCGAGGGCGCCCGTGGGTTCGTCGCACATGAGCACGTCGGGCCGCTTGGCCACGGCGCGGGCGATGGCCACCCGCTGCTGCTGACCGCCGGAAAGCTGGGAGGGGAAGTGATCGCGCCGGTCGTCGAGGTCCACCAGTTGGAGCGCTTCCCGGGCGTCCATGGGATCCCAGGAGATCTCCGTGGCCATCTCCACGTTTTCCTCCGCCGTGAGGTTGGGCATGAGATTGTAAAACTGGAAGACGAAGCCGATTTGGTCCCGGCGGAACTGGGTGAGTTGCGCCTCGGTGTAATTGGTCAGTTCCTCGCCGCGGAAGAACACGCGCCCGCCGGTGGGCGTGTCGATGCCGCCCATGATGTTAAGGAGGGTGCTCTTTCCCGAACCGCTCTGGCCGAGAATGACGAGGAATTCGCCGGGGTCGACATCCAGGCACACATCGCGCAAGGCCGTCACGGTGATTTCGCCCATGAGGTATTCCTTGCGGAGATGGTCGACGTGGAAGAGCGGCGTCCGCGCCGGGGTACTGCTCCCGGCGCGGGGCGTATCCGTGTGTGTCATGGTCTGCGGCGGGACCTCCGCGAGTTGTTCCCCCCGCCGGGTGG
>SLHB01000212.1 GCA_007136375.1 Candidatus Hydrogenedentota bacterium | reverse complement strand
GTGGCCGTCGCCGTGGCTGACGCGGACGGCCAGCACGATCCCGCCGATTTGCCCGGGCTGTACGAAGTTTTTCAGTCGGAAAACGCCGACCTGGTCATTGGCTCCCGTGTCTTTTTGCGGAGCGGGGCGCCGCTGCGCAGCCGGTTCGGAAACCACCTGACCATGTGGCTGACCCGCGCGCTGTTTGGCCGCGCCCTGCCGGACACGCAGTCCGGGTATCGTATCCACAGCCGGCGGCTCGTCGAGGATGTCCTGGAAACTGTTCCCGGCGGCCGGTACGAGACGGAGATGACGATTCTCCTGAAGGCCCTCCGCGAAGGCTACACCGTGACCACCGCGCCCATTCAGACCATCTACGAGCCCGGCAACCGGTCGTCCCATTTCCGGTGGTTCGAGGATTCCGTCCGCATCTACGCGAAGCTCTTCCGCGCCGCGTTTACCCGGGCGCCAACGCGACAGGCCCCGCCCGGCGGCGGGCCCGCGCCTTGACCCCTTCGCTTTCCGGGGGTAGACTGAAGCCTTTACGCCTCCGGGCCGCGCCTCGAATTGAAGTTATCGGCTCCAATGGCGTCAATGTTAACGAAGGTATGCGCCTTTGACGGTGTATCCGCCGTCGATTGAGGGAAGGGACTGATGGTAACCGCCTTTGTGTTGACTAATGCGCGGCGTGACGCGGTCAACGAGACCGCCCAAGCGCTGCTAGGCCTGTCCGGGGTCACCGAAGTGTATTCAACGGCCGGGGAATGGGACCTGATCAGCGTGGTGCGAGTCAAAACCAACGATGAACTGGCTGACCTAGTGACCAATCATATGCTTAAGCTCGACGGAATCGTGAAGACCCAAACCGTTATCACCTTCCGGGCTTACAGCGAGTACGATCTCGAACGGATGTTCGGAATCGGTATGGAAAGCTGACCCGCCAGTGGCCTCGCTCCGAGTGGGCAGGCGCGGCGCGGCGCGGAGGAAGTGCAGTAGTGTTTGGCAAGCAGTTGTTCCACGGTTTCACGCGGTTGCTCTGGCGGGAGAAGACCCACGCATTGGGTGAAGAGAAGACGAACGGAAAGCGCGTCCCCAAGCATGTCCTCGTCGAGGACTGTGGCGCCGACACGACCCTGTTCTTCTTCTCTGGGCTCGCCCGGCGCCTCGGCGGCGTCTCCATTTTCGAGTTCCGCAGACTCTTGAAGGATAGCGGCCAACCCTTCAACCTTGTGTTCTTCCGCGATGTCCATTCCATGGCGTACCAGCTCCAGCCCGACGGCGCGCCCGGCGGCATGGAGTTCTACGAGAAGAGCATTCTGCGCGTACGGGAGCGGCTCGGCGCGTCCTACAATGTGATACTGGGCGCCTCCAGCGGCGGATTCGCCGCCTTCATCTACGGCGCCCGGTGCCAGATGGACCGGATCATCGCCTTTGGCCCCGTGTTGGACCATCGCGAGTGGGTCGAACCCAGAAAGCGCTGGGCCAACTATTTGGACTACAAGAAGCTGCTGCGGAGCCCAGTGGACTATGCGGAGGTGGCTCTTGTCACCTACGTGGCCAACGGACTGTTCAAGGACATTGAACGGCAGGCGGGTCCGCTGCCCGTGGGCGCCGACGTGTACCGGAACGTTCCATCGCCGCGGCCGCAGGCGACCATCTTCTACGGCGCGAACTGTCAGCCGGATGTCCGCCAAGCGGAACGCCTGGCTCACCTCCCCGAGGTGGAGTTGCGGCCGGTGCCAACCGGGCGCCATGGTTGTCCCATGGTTCTCCGCAAGCGGGGCGAACTCGGCGGCGCGCTGTTGGAGGAGATTCGCAAGGGGCCCACGCCGGCCAGTGAGAGCGTGCGCGCGCGCCGCGGCGGCCAGGGACGATAGCGGGACGCGCGTCCAGGAACGGACGCGCCGCGCTCAATGACACACCGGGGAAGGACGAGATCGCAATGACGCCCGCCAAACGGAAGCTCATCCCGAAACTGTCCCGCTGGGCCGGCCGCCTCGTGCCCGAAGGCCCCGCCAGCGTCCGTCTCATGGGCCACCGGAACTACGTGGGCGGCCAATGGGACGCCATCGGGAAGCTCCAGTTCGACTTCACGGTCCAGCAAGGGCTCGAGCCTTCCCATTGTCTCCTCGACATCGGCTGCGGCGCCCTGCGCGGAGGCGTGCGGTTCATCCGCTACCTGGATCCTGGCAACTACCTCGGCATGGACAAAGAGCAGACCCTCATCGACGCTGGCGTGGCCAGGGAGCTTGGCCCGGACCTGGCGGCCGAGAAGCGGCCGGAGTTTGTCGTGTCCAGCGCCTTCGAGTTCGAACGCTTCTCCAAGACCCCCGCGTATTCCATCGCCCAGTCCCTGTTCACCCATCTCACCGAAGCCGACATCCGCCGATGCCTCGGCGCCTTGCGCGCCAACGTAGAGCCCGGCCACGTCTGCCTCGCCACCTTCTTCGAGGACGACGAACGGGCCGAGCCGGAGCAGAGCCACAGTTTTTCCCTGAGCGTGTTCCCCCGGGAGGCCATCCTGGCCATGGGACGGGACGCCGGGTTCGCGCCAGCCTACATCGGGGATTGGGGCCATCCCCGGGGCCAGGTCATGGTCCGCTACGTGGCGGAATGACCCAGCGCGGACCTAACCCTACAGCCAAGAAATAGAACGGAGCTATGGAGTATCTCTTCTACGGCGTCCTCGCCGCCGTCATCATAGGCCGCCTCGCCGACGTCTTCACACGGGGCAAGCGCGCCCAGAAATGGGTGGACAAGGGCGCCGAGGCCCTGCGAAAACACGAATACGCCGCCGCCATCCACGCCTTTAAGCGCAGCCTCAAGCTGCAACCCCTGTGGGCCCCCGTGCGGCGGCTCTTGGCCCGCGCCTACATTGCCGTTCGCCAGTTCGAGGAAGCCGAAGACGAACTGCGCCGCGCCGTCGCCTTCGAACCCAAGAACGGAGAAGCCTACGCGGACCTCGGCGTGCTCCTCGCCCTGCGCGACGGAGAGCGCACGGAGGAAGCGCTCAGCAACCTCGAAGAAGCCGTCCGGCTCGCCCCTCATCTGCGCGAACAGTTCGCCCAAGCCGAAATGCTGGCCCATCTCCGGGAAACGCCCCGCTTCCAAGCCATCATAGCGCCGCCGCCCCCGCAATCCAGCTCAACCGCGCCGGGATAGGAAGGAACACCGTGAAGACACTCTACTACACCGCCGCCAGTCTCGACGGATTCATCGCCGACGAAGACGGCGCCCTCGATTGGTTGTTTCAATTCGGCGAGCCAGAAGAAGGCTACTTCGAGCACTTCCTGAGCACCGTCGGCGCCATCGCCATGGGCGCCGCGACCTACGAATGGATCCTCGAACACCACATCGACCCCGGCGCCGACCGCCCCCAACCCTGGCCGTATGCGCAGCCGACCTGGGTATTCACCTCGCGGAAGCTGCCCAAGGCCTCCGGCGCCGATGTCCGCTTCGTCCGCGGCGACGTAGGGCCCGTCCACCGGGAGATGTTGAAGAAAGCCGGGGCGAAAAACATCTGGATCGTGGGCGGCGGCGACCTTGCCGGCCAATTCCACGACAAAGGCCTGCTAGACGGCGTCATCATCTCCGTCGCCGCCGTCGTCCTGGGCGGCGGCGCGCCCCTCCTGCCACGCAACATCACCCAGCCCCCCCTGCGCCTCGTCTCCGCCAAGACCTTCCGCAACGGGTTCGTCGACCTTCACTACGAAGTCCCCAAGACACACGAGGCATGACCAACGGACATTGAGGACAAGGCGCGTGAGCCCCGCGGAAGTCCTCTTCACCTTCTACGACTTTCCCATCGGGCGCTGGACGCGTTTGCCTACCACCAATCCCATCGCGTCCACCCATGTCCCCGTGCACATGGGGAGCCGCCACCGTGCGCCACCGAATCCGGCAAACCAAGGGCCGCGGCTCGCGTGTGACCGCGCTGACCATGGCCTTCAAGCTTGCCACCCAAGCTGAAAGACACTGGCGGCGCCCAGACGGCCGCCAACTCATCGTCAAAGGCCTCCCAGGGCGTCAAGGTTGCCGATGGCGTCATCGGAAACACGGCGGCCAGGATGCGCTCAGGGCCTCGTACACAACCTTTGGCAATGTCTCTACGGGGGGTGTTTTGGCCTCCGCCGGACTCGTTCGCCGCTACACCAAGAAGCTACGCCATCTTTGCCGGATGCTTACGATCGCGAAAGTATAATTGAAGAGCGCGGCAGAGGCGCTTCTGCAGCGCGTGAACAAACCGGGCCGCGCCCGTGTGCGGCCTGGACAATCCTGGGAAAGCGGAAACGCTTGAAAGCGAGAGGAAACGAGGAATGAAGACGAATTCAGTCATCGTGATGTTGGCGGTCATGACGTGCTCTGTGTGGGCATGGACGCAGGAGGCCCCGGCGGCGCAAGAGACCCCAGAGGCCCCATCGGCGCAGGAGGCCCTGGCCAAGGGCGCGCTGTGGCGTGCGAGTGACACCATCGGCGCGAATGTGGTCGGCGCCAACGGCGAAAACCTGGGCAATGTGGAAGACATTGTGCTGGATCGGAACGAGAACCGCATCGCCTATGTGATCGTGTCGTACGGCGGAGTGCTAGGCTTTTTTGACAAGCACTTTGCGGTGCCGTGGCAGGCGTTTGGCCAGACCGCTGACCGGGATCTTTCGCTTGCGATCGACCCGGAGCGGCTGGAGAACGCGCCAGGCTTCGAGCAGGGCACGCTGCCGAATACGGCCGATCCCCTCTTTCATGAAGAAGTCCATTCATTCTACGACGCCAGGCCCTACTCCGTAGAGGAGCAGGAGAGAGCGCGCGCCGACGCGGAGGCCACGCAGCAGCACGCCCAGGAGCACACCGGTGAGCCCGCTTCCGATTGGAGCAGCTGGTGGGATTGGGACAGCTGGGTGAACCGTGGAGACGACACCACTTGGGCGCGCCGCCTGGGCGATCTCATTGGAAAGAACATTGAGAACGCGCAGGGCGAGACCATCGCCGAGCTGAAAGATGTGATCGTGGATTCGCGCGAGGCTCGGGCCGCGTACGCAGTGGTCTCCTACGGCGGCACGCTGGGCATCGCCGCGGACACGGCCATCATTCCGTGGAACACGCTCCGCCTCGATCGGGCGCGGGAAGCTTATGTGACCGACGCCACGCTTGCCCAGTTGGAGCAGGCCAAGCTGAGCGACACCGAGTACCGGAATCTTGAGGACCGGGAGCACAGCGCGGCGCTGCACGAAACGTTCGGCACGCAGCCGTTCTGGGAAGAGTTCGGCTATGGAGCCGAGAGGGACTGAGCGGCGGTATAGCCTAAACCGTTGAGCACCGGGACTACACACCGGGACTACCCCGCGGCCACAAGGCCCCCTTTGCCTGCGAGGCGCAGAAGGATGGCAAGACGGTCAAGCTTGAGAAGTAGCTGCGAGGTACTGAGCGTGCCCGGCCTGGCCATGAAGCTGAGATAGCCCTCCCTCCCTCCCCTCCCGCATATAGGCTGAGCTTGCCTTATGTGGGAGGGGGTGTTTTGGCTTCCGCCGGATTCGTTCGCCGCTACACCAAGAAGCTACGCCATCTTTGCCGGATGTTGACGATCGCGAAAGTATAATTTGAAGAACACGGCAGAGGCGTTCTTGCAGCGCGCGAACAAACCCGGTCGCATCCGTGTGTGGCCTGGACAACCCCAGGAAAGAACTCGATGACGACAAGAACTGCGAGCGAGAAGAAGACGGATAAGACCCTGCACGATCTGTTCATGACCGAGCTGGCGGATGTATACAGCGCGGAGAAGCAGCTTGTAGAGGCGCTTCCCAAGATGGCCGAGGCGGCCATGGCGAAGGAGTTGCAGGAGGTTATCACGTCGCATTTGAAAGAGACCGAGGGTCATGTGCGGACCGTGGAGCGGGTCTTCGCCGCTCTTGACATGAAGCCCAAGGCCAAAAAGTGCGAGG
>SLHB01000051.1 GCA_007136375.1 Candidatus Hydrogenedentota bacterium | reverse complement strand
CTTGTTGGATCTGGCGGCGCGCCGGGGCGTGGAAGCCACGGCCATCGGCGAATTCACGGACAGCGGCCGGTTGGAGTGCTACTACGAAGGCCGGCTCATCGCCAGCCTGGGCATGGATTTCCTTCATGACGGCGCGCCCATCATGGAACTGAAGGCCGAATGGACGCCGCCCGCGCCCGGCCCGCCCGTACGGACAGCGATTCCGGAAGACAAACTGATCGGCGCCCTCAAGGCGGTCCTCGGCGCGTTGAACGTGTGCAGCAAGGAAGCCCTGGTCCGCATGTACGATCACGAGGTCCTCGGGCAGTCCGTGTTAAAGCCGTTCCAGGGCGCGGCGGAGGACGGTCCGGGCAACGCGGCGGTGATCCGCCCTGTATATGGATCGCCCCGGGGCCTGGCGGTGGCCTGTGGCCTCTGCCCGAAGTATAGCGACCTCGACACGTACTGGATGATGGCCTGCGCCATCGACGAGGCGGTGCGCAACCTCGTCTGCGTGGGGGCGCATCCCGGGACCATTGCGGGGCTGGACAACTTCTGCTGGCCCGACCCCGTTGAGAGCCCGAAGGCGCCCGACGGCCGTTTCAAACTTGGCCAGCTTGTCCGCTGCTGCGACGCCCTCTATGAGTTCTGCGTGGCCTATGGGATTCCCCTCATCAGCGGCAAGGACAGCATGAAGAACGACTACCGGATAGGCGACACGCGCATCTCCATACCGCCCACCGTCCTCTTCACGGCCGCCGCCGTCCTAGAAGACACGGCGGGAGTGGTGTCGATGGACGTAAAGGCGCCCGGCGACAAGGTCTACGTCCTTGGCGAGACCCGGAACGAACTGGGCGGGAGCGAATACCTGAGCGTCCACGGCAAGACCGGCGGCGACGTTCCAAAGGTGGACGCGGAGCAAGCCTTGGCGCTCTACACGGCGTTGGCCAAGGCCATGGACCAAGGGCTTGTGGCGTCGTGCCACGATTGCTCCGACGGCGGCTTGGGCGCGGCGTTGGCCGAGACGGCCTTCGCGGGCGGCTACGGCGTCGACGCCGATCTGGCCAGCCTGGGATGGCCGGACGATCCGGCCGTTACGCTCTTCAGCGAGTCCCAGAGCCGTTTCGTGACGACGGTTCCCCAGCGGCAAAGCGGGGCTTTCGAGGCTATCCTGGCGGGGTTGCCCTGCCGGGCCGTCGGAGTGGTGACAGAGGCGCCCATCCTGCGGCTCTCGGGCCTGGGCGGCGGCGTGTTGGAGGCGGCCCTCGACGAACTTAAGGCGGCTTGGCAAGAGCCGCTCCGGTGGTGACGGCCATGACCCCTACGCGCGCCCTTGTACTCACGGGATACGGCGTCAATTGCGACAACGAAACGGCCTGGTGCCTCCAACGGGCCGGCGCGGAGGCCGTACGCGTCCACCTGAACGACCTCGCCGCGGATCCGGCCATGCTCAAGGAGGCCGCCATCCTGGCCGTGCCCGGCGGGTTCTCCTTCGGGGACGACATCGCCTCCGGACGCGTCCTCGCCAACCGGCTCCGCTACCGCCTTGGCGACCCGCTCCTCGAATTCGTGACGGCGGGCAAACTCGTCATCGGCATCTGCAACGGCTTCCAGGTCCTCGTGAAGATGGGCATGTTGCCGTTAACCAGCCACGGCTTCGCCCAGACCGTGTCGATCACCCATAACAGCTCCGGCCGCTTCGAGGACCGATGGGTCAACCTAGCCGTGACGCCGGACACCCCCTGTGTATGGCTCCGGGGCATAGAGACCATCGCCCTGCCCGTACGTCACGGTGAAGGCAAGTTCCTCGCACGCGACGCCGCCGTTCTGGAGGACCTCCGCGGCGCGGGCCAGGCCGCGTTGCGCTACGCCGCCGCCGAAGGGGACGCGGCGCCCGCCCAAGGCGTGTACCCCGCCAATCCCAACGGCTCCCAGGACGACATCGCCGGGATCTGCGACCCTTCGGGCCGCGTCTTCGGACTGATGCCTCATCCGGAGGCCTTCATGGACCGTGTGAACCATCCACGATGGACGCGCCTAGAACTTCCGGAAGAAGGCGCGGGCCTCCGGATCTTCCGTAACGCCGTGGAATACGCCCAGGCCCAGGGATTGTAAGCCGCCAGCGGACGGGAGACGTCTCTGGCGCACGGCTGTGCGGGACCCGGAAACCGGCGCGCGGCCCCGGAATTGTTTCCTTTCAGTGACAATGTCAATCCCGCCATATCGGACAGTCGCGCCATTTTTCTGGAAACCCCAAGGCGCTTCGCGGTGTCCGGCGTCCCACACCCCCAATAAACAGCCAAGAAACCAATAGGCTATGGGATCCTATTCTGCGGTGGTAGCGCGGTCTTCCACCGGCGGCGTTCGGTTTGATCGCGCGGGGCGGGGGGATGTAGGGTTTGAACGGGCCGCGCGGCGACGCGGGCCGCGACGGTGGACCGAGGACGAAGGACAAGCGGAGGGACAACACCATGGCGTCCACGATAGGCGTAGGCGTTGTCGGCCCCGGTTGGGTGGCCGGCGAGTATGTGAAGGCGTTTCAGAAGAATCCACACACGGAGGTGCGCGCGGTGTGCGGGCGGTCGGAGGAGCGCGCTCGCGCCAAGATCGCGGAGTGGGGCGTTGACGCGGCGGTCTTCACGGACTACGAAAAGATGCTCGCGCGCGACGATATCCAGATCGCCGTCATCACGACGCCGCCGCCGGAACACCCGGGGCAAACCATCGCCGCCGCGCAGGCGGGCAAGCACGTGGTGGTTGAGAAAGCCATCGCGAACACCGTCGACGAGGCGCGGGCCATGCGCGACGCCGTGGCGAAGGCCGGCGTGAAATCGGTAGTCAGCTTCGTGCTGCGCTGGAATCCGTTGTTCGACATCATCAAGGCTCAGCTCGGCGACGGCGCCATTGGCCGGGTCGTGCTGGGCGAAGTGGATTACTTCCACGGCATTGGTCCGTGGTATGGCCAGTTCGCGTGGAGTTCGACGAAGGACGGGGGCGGTAGCTCGCTGCTGTCCGCCGGATGTCACGCCCTGGACAGCGTGCGCTGGTTCATGGGCGGCGAGATCGTGGAGGTGTTTCAATACGCCACGGCGGGCAAGGAGCCGCCTTTCGATCAGTACGAGTTTCCGCCGACCACCGCCACCTTATGCCGTTTCGAGGATGGGCGCATCGCCAAGGTGACTTCGTGTCTCGAATGCGTGCAGCCCTATGTGTTCAACATCAATCTTGTCGGGACAAACGGAACGATCAAGAACAACCGCATCTACGCGCCCAAGAAGTTTCCGGGACAAACAAGCTGGGTGGAGGCGCCCACTATCCAACCGGACAGCGGAGACGTCACACATCACCCCTTCGAGCCGCAGATCAACCATTTCGTGGACTGCGTCCGGGAGAACCGGGAAAGCCACTGCAACTTGGCCGACGCCTACAAGAGCCACGAGGTGTGTTTCGCCGCCGATCGCTCTGGCGAAACCGGTCAGCCCGTCAAGCTGCCGCTGGCCTAAGGGCCCCGGCCGGCTTCAGTGCAGGGCGTCCAGGGCGCGGGTCTCCTCGATGTAGATGAGCGCGTCGTAGCGGGCCGGCAACACCGTGGGCACGTAGTTCCCCAAGTGCTCCATGGCGGGCTGATACACGACGCCGATGGCCCGGTGGCCCCGGCGCGCCGCGAGGGGGCCCGTCTCCGCGTCCGCCTCCGCAAAGAATAGCAGGGCCTGCTCCATGTCCAACTGGTTGAGCAGGTCTTCATAGCTGCCCTCGACGCCAGGGGGCGCTTCCATTTCTTCCATGGGTCCCTCCCACTGCGGGCCAGCCAAGACGGCGCCGCGGTGCGTGCTGAAACCCAGGAGGAACACGTTGTCCGCGCCGTGGGTCTCGCGCATGAGCTGGCCGATATTTTCGCGGCCGTCGTCGGCCATGTCCGTGGCGCGGGCGTCGCCCACATGGGTGTTGTGGGCCCAGACGATGCCGCGCGCCCCCTCGCCGTGGTATTCACCGAGCCGCTCCACCGTCTGGTGGAAATGACGCGCCCGCGTGTTCCACGCCACATTTGGCCCCTCCACCATGCCCCGGTAGTGGCGTTCCGCGTTCTTAACAACAAAGGCGTTCTGCTCCGCCTCGAAGTACGCCCGGGGCTCCGCCTCCCGCCAGGCCGCGCCGTGCTCGCGGAACAGATCCATGACGGCCGCAATGGGTTCGGCGCACGGCGTCATGCCTTGGGCCAGGGCCTGAGCGTAGGCCTGTGGCTGATGGGCGAAGGGCGCCATGCAGTCGTAGTGCTCCGCCGCCGCTTCCGCCACGTCCGAGTCCGTCTCGTGGAGGTACGCCAGCGCTTTCTCCAGGGAGCGCTCCATGTTGTAGACATCAATGCCGTGGAGGCCAACGCGCTCGTCCTCCGGCAAGTCTTGGTTGTGTTCACGGAGCCACTCCGCCAAGTCCACGATGGTCTCGTTGGCCCACATCCATAACGGCCAGCGGTCGAAGGTGAGAAGGACTTCCCGCGCGCTTTCGGCCGCGCCGGGCAAGTCCTTTACGTACCGGTTCAAACGTTGGATCAAGGCCCAGTCGCCCTCGACAGCAATGAAATCGAACCCTTCTTCCTCAATGAGGCGTTGGCTGATTGCCGCGCGCCATTCGTAGAACTCCGCCGTGCCATGAGAAGCTTCGCCGAGCAAGACGAAACGCCGGTCTCCAATGGCTTCGACGAGGGAATCCAGATCGGCCGGAGATTCCAGGGGTTCGGCCAATGCGCGCAGGGCCTCCACGGTATCCTCGTCGCCGTACGCGGGCGCGGACAACGCCATGGCGACAACGATGCAAGAAACGAGGGCGGTGATGAGGGGGCGCATGAGGCGATCTCCTTATGTGGCGTGAACACGTTCGAAACCGGCGGCGCGGGCGGCGCTGTCAACGGGAACCCTGCGGGCTGATGCAACAATCCCCGGGAGACGCGTTCGCGGCGTCTCCCGGGGAGGCGTAGACCGATCCGCCGCGTCAGGGCGCGGCCATGGACCTATTGCGGTCCGGGTTGTTGCTGGGGCCCGGGAGCGCCCGGTTGCGGCTGGGGTCCAGGGGCGCCAGGCTGTTGTTGGGGCCCGGGAGCGCCAGGCTGTTGCTGGGGTCCGGGAGCGCCAGGCTGTTGTTGCGGGCCAGGGGCGCCAGGTTGTTGCTGGGGTCCAGGAGCGCCAGGTTGCGGCTGCGGACCAGGAGCGGGATACTCGTCCTGGCCAGGCCCGGGCGCTCCCGGACTCGGCATCTCGATGCCCTCGCCTTCCGGCACGGTGATCATCTCGGGCTCGTCGCCATTCTCGAGATCCATATCCATGTCCGGAACCTCGCCGGGCTCTGGGGTCAGGTCTCCCACGTCCGGCGCCACGCCCGGGCCCGGCCCTTCAATGTCTATAGGTTCGGTATCGACGTCGTCGGGAAGGTCCATCTCCGTGTCGAACATCGGCTCACCCGCCTCGACGCGCGCGGCGCGGTCCCGGAGCGCATCCGCTTGGCCGCGGATGCCGGCAGCGGGATCATCGCCATCAAACCGTTGCTCCCGGGCTTCCTCCCAGGCGAGCAAGAGTTCCTCGCGATGGTCCTCATCGGAGCTGATCTCGACCGTGTCGTTGTCAACCCGGTCCCGGGCCGCGCTAATAACACGCCCCTCGTCGGGAAGCTGCACGTAGTACATGTTGTCCGTGCTGCGGACGAAGACGTCCTCGAACAGTTCACCGTCGATGACGATGGAATCAGCCGCCGCGTGGCCGCCGAAGGCAATGGCCGCGCCCAACGCCCATCTGCCGGCCGCGCTCATGGCGCGGGTTCCGGCCGTCCACGCGGCTCGATCCGCTGCGTGTTCTGGTCTATGCGTCATGGTTCCGTCCTCTCCTTTCCGCGCCACGAATGCCCCGTGCGGGGCCGGGCGCGTGTAGGTTCGCGCGCTCTGCGGCGCGCCTAGGAAT
>SLHB01000184.1 GCA_007136375.1 Candidatus Hydrogenedentota bacterium | reverse complement strand
TAAGCTCGTCGGGATTCACCCGGGCGAGTTCTTCCTCGGCGGGGGAGAGTCGAGGCGGAGGCGTTTCTCTCGCGGCGTCCGGGCGCGCGCCGTCGCCGTCTGGCGCGCTCTCCTCCACGGGCGCCGCGCCGGGCCGCGCCGAGGGAGGCGCGAAGAGGTTCATCTGCTGGGGGATGCCGAGGGCGGCGGTGTTGCCGGATTCGAGCATGTCCATGATCTTGCCCGCCCGCTTGATAACGGCGGGCGGCAGACCGGCGAGCTTGGCGACCTGGATGCCGTAGCTGTGATCCGCGCCGCCGTCCTGGATGCGGTACAAGAACACAACCTTGCCCTGGTGTTCGCGGACGGCTACGTTGACGTTCCGCGCCCGCTCCAACCGGTTGCCCAACTCCGTCAACTCGTGGTAATGGGTGGCGAAGAGCGTCTTGGCCCGAATCTTGTCGTGAATGTGTTCCGCCACCGCCCACGCGATGCTGATGCCGTCGAAGGTGCTCGTGCCCCGGCCGATCTCGTCGACAACCAGCAGGCTCCGTTCCGTCGCGGTGTTGAGAATGCCCGCCGTCTCGATCATCTCCACCATGAAAGTACTCTCGCCGCGCACGAGATTGTCCGCGGCGCCCACCCGCGTGAAGATGCGGTCCACCGCGCCGATCTCCGCCTCGGCCGCTGGCGTGAAGCTGCCGATCTGAGCCATCAGCACGATCAACGCCACCTGGCGTAGGTACGTCGATTTACCAGCCATGTTCGGGCCCGTCACGATCTGCAGCGACGCCCCGGCGGGGTCCAGTTCCGTGTCGTTGGGCACAAAGGCGTTCCGGTCCATGAGGTCTTCCACCACCGGATGACGCCCGTCCCGGATCCGCAGCGCGCCGCCCGTCGTGATCGTGGGCTTCACGTACTGCTTGGCCGCCGCGGTCTCCGCGAAGGCCAGGAGGACATCCACCGCGGCGACAGCCGAGGCGGTGGCGTAGATGCGCCGGGCTTCGCCGCTCACGCGATCCCGGAGCGCCACGAAGAGATCGTATTCGTACTGCTGCATACGCTCCTGAGCCGTGACGATTTCCTCTTCCCGCGACTTGAGCGCCGGCGTGATGTAGCGCTCCGCGTTGACCAGGGTCTGCTTCCGCTCATAGTCCTCGGGCGCGAGATGGGCGTTGGCCTTCGTTACTTCGATGTAGTAGCCGAAGACTTTGTTGTAGCCCACCTTCAGATTCGGGATCCCCGTGCGGGCGCTCTCCTCCTTCTGCAACGTGGCGATCCAGTCCCGGCCGCCCTTCACGAGGGCGCGGATCCGGTCCAACTCCGCGTCGTGACCGTCGCGGATGAGGCCGCCCTCGGTCAAGCCGGCGGGAGGCTCGTCCACAATCGCGCCGGCGATCCACTCCGCCACGTCGAACAATTCATCGAGCCCGTCGTGAAGCTCCCGGAGCAGGGGGGCGTCAGCGTCCGCCAGCAGGGCCCTCAGCGCGGGGATATGGGCAAGGGACGCGCCGAGGGCGCGCATGTCACGGGCGTTGCCCGATCCGCCGGTGAGCCGCCCCATGAGGCGCTCCAGATCCGCCATGCCGCGCAAGACCTCCCGCAGCTCAAGCCGTTTCTCCACGCCGTCGTGAAGGACCTCGACGGCGTCCAGCCGCGCTTGGATGGCCGCCGCGTCCAGGAGGGGATGGAGAATCCAATGCCGCAGCAGGCGCCCGCCCATGCTGGTCCGGGTACGGTCCAACACGCCGATGAGCGCGCCCCGCCGGCCCTTGTCCATGAGGGACTCGACCAGCTCAAGGTTCCGCTGGGTGTTGCCGTCCAGCACCACGTATTGGCTGGGGTGGTAACGCCGGGGGAGGCGAAGGTGGGGGAGGCCGCCCCTTTGGGTCCGTTGCACGTAGGCCAGGGCGGCGCCAGCGCAACGGAGCGCCTCGGGCGCGGCGTCCAGATCCACGCCTTTCAGCGTGCTCAGCCCGAACTGCTCCATAAGGCGCTCCCCGGCGCCATCGGAATCGAAAATTTCCCCGTCTTCCACGCGGAAAGCCGCGCGTGGAAACGCGCGCTCGAACCGGGCCAAGACATCCGGATCCATGTTGTCGGGCGCGATGACCTCCGCCGGCGCCATGCGCGTGAGTTCGTCGGCGAGGGTCTGCTCCGGCGTCGCTTCGGCCTCCGCGGAGAGGAACTCGCCGGTGCTCACGTCCACCAGCGCGAGACCGGCCCGCCCGTTGCGCAGGGAGATGGCGGCGAGATAGTTGTTCGCCGTCTCCTCAAGGAGGTCCGGGGAAGTTACCGTGCCGGGCGTGACGGTCCGCGTGATCGCCCGTTTCACCACGCCCTTCGCGTCCTTCGGGTCTTCCACCTGGTCGCACAGCGTGACGGTCTTACCCGCTTTGATGAGCCGGGCCACGTAGGCGTCCACGGCGCGGACGGGCACGCCAGCCATGGGGATGCGCTCATCCTTGCCCGCGCCGTCCCGGGATGTCAGCGCCACGCCGAGGATTTGCGCGGCCTCGATGGCGTCTTCGAAGAACAGCTCGTAGAAGTCGCCCATCCGGAACAGGAGCAGGCTGCCGCCGCTCTCCGCCTTCGCGTCGAGGTACTGGCGGAGCATGGGCGTGAGCTTGCCCTTGGCGGCGTCTTCGAGGGATTTCCAACTTTGCGTCATGGGGCCGGGATTATACCAAGCTGGACCGGCTCAAGGGGAATCGCAGATCGCCGGCTTGGGCTGAAGGCAAAAGGGCCGGAGACCCCGGCGGTCTCCGGCCCTTCTTCGAGTGGATCGTTGCTATTCAACCACGACCATCATGCCGCGCATCATTTCGCCATGGCCGGGGAAAGTGCACACATAGGGGTACTCCCCGGGTTCTTCCGGCGCGGTGAACTCCAGTGTTTCCTCCTCGTTCATGTTAAGCATGCGCGTGGCGTGGAGGACGTCCGGGCTGTCCGGCGCAAAATCCATGGCGAAGCCGTCGCCGCCCAAGGCGATGGCCTCGGCCACGATCTCGTCGGCCGTGCCCGGGTTCACGATGATCAGATTGTGGGGAAGGTAGTCCGGGTTGTCGAGGGTCAACACAACGGACTGGCCGGCCCGCACCGTGAACTCCGTGACATCGAACCGCATCTCCTCGGCCACGGCGATGATCGTTAGTTCCGCCACGTCCTCGTCCGTAAGGTCAAGCTCGATGTCTGGCGCGCTGGGCTCCGCGTGGTCCATGTGCAGGGAGGGATCCAGCGCGGCGGCGAGGTGATCCGTGGGCCGGTCGCCCCATTCCCATTCGACGCGGCGGGCGGCGTAGCGCACATGCTCGTTAGGCGACTCCAACAGGGCGCCGAGCAAATTCCGGTTCACGCTGTTGTGCTGCTGATGCGTCCAGAGGGCTTCGAGGAGAGGAAGCGCGTCTTCCTCGCTGCTGGCGTCGAGTTGGGCGGCCCAGGCCTCCACCGCGGGAATGACGTCCGCCGTGTCTCGTCCGCTGAGCTCGACGCGGACGCGGTGACGGACCCGGTTCACGGGGTGGTGGTACAGCTCCAACAACGCCTCCAGGGGCGCCTCATGAATCTCCACGGGCTCGTCGAGGGGTTGTCCCTCCGCGGTGATGCGGTAGATCCGGCCGTGCTCGTGGTCGCGCATGGGATCGCGGAGATTGTGCTGCATATGCCCGATAATCGGGTTGTGCCAATCGGACAGATACAAGGCGCCGTCCGCGCCCACCACGACGTCGGTGGGACGGAAGTTGGGATCGCTCGACTCGATCAAGTCGCCGATCTCTTCGCCGCTGACCGTGTTATCGTCGTAGATCAGCTCGTAGCGCTTAATCCCAAGGAAGGCGATGGTGTTGAGAATCAGGAAGTTATTCTCAAACTCTTCCGGGAAATGGGAGCTGGACAGGACTTTATTTCCGGGGACCGGCCGCACGGTCTGGTCAAACAGGCGCCGCTTCTCGAACCGGTCCGCTTCATGGTCGACGTACACTTGGAACGGGCTTCCCGACGTCGCGTCGGTGATGTACTGGTAGCCCCAGCGGTCGAAGCTGATCCCGTGAGGATTGGGGCTGTTCTCGACCACATAGTCGAAGCGGTGCGTCCGCGGATTGAAGCGGTACAGGGCCGACGAGGCGCCTTCTTGGCTCTGTTCCCAAGGCGTTTCGATGTTGTGCAAGTGGAACACGCCCCGCTGATAATAGAGGTAGCCGTCGGGCCCGTACACGAGATTGTTCGCCGTGTGGTGGGTGTCCGCCGAATCGATGGCCCCCATGAGCAGGATTTCCTCATCGGCCTGGCCGTCGCCCGTGGTGTCTTTCAGGAACCACAGGTTCGGCGCGGAGGCCACGATGACGCCCCCGTTCCAGAATTCGAAACCCGTGGGGTTCGAGATCGTGGCGAAGGTGGTCAACGCATCGGCTCGGCCATCGCCCGTGGTGTCTTCGAGCACGTGCAAGCCGTCCTTCAGCTCCTTGAGCGGCTCCCACTTGGGATAGTTGGGCCAGGCCGCGACCCAAAGCCGCCCCTGCGCGTCCACCTGCATCTGTACGGGATTGGCGATTTCCGGAAAGTCTTCCTCCGAGGCGAACAGGTTCACGGCAAGGCCGTCGGCCAAGGTCATCTCTTCGATGGCCTCCTCGCCGCCAAGGAAAACCACATCGTCCGCTCCCGTGAAGTTCGTCTCCACTTCGACGGGATCGGGAACGTTGCTGTCGTCCACCTCATAGCCGGTGTCGCCTCCGGCCACGGCCCAGATGGCCTCGTCCCGGTTGGCGGTCATGGCGTCGAGCATCTCCAACTCGCGCTGAAGGGTCTCGAAATTCCCATGAAGCTCGGCGCGGCTTCCCCAGACGTCGTTGCCGCTGGGCGCGCGGTAACGCTTGTGCCAGTGCCAGTTCTTATCCAAGACGGTCTCGTGCAACGCGCCGAGCCCCTCGTCGTCCGGCAACGGCCTATCCAAGAGCGTCACGGCGATGAAGCGGCCCACTTGGCGGTTCCCCTCGCGGTTGAGGTGGACGCCGTTGATGGTCAGCGGCTCGTCGGACTCCGCGTAAAGCGCTTGCGTGGCCTCGAACAGGTTCACGAAGAGGACGTCCATGTCCGCCGCCGCGCGGGCCATGGCTTCCGTGTACTCGGCGAGGCGGCGGTTGTTTTCCGAGGCGTCAGGCAGGTTCCGATCGCCCAGGTCTTCGTGAGCGATGGGAGAAAACAGGATGATGCGGGGCGGGCCGTCTTCAGTCTCGTTTTCGTCGCCGTTGGCGTTCTCGCCGTTGTTTCCGTCCTCGGCGCCGCCGTCCGTGTAGCGTTGCGCGCGCGTGTGGTCTATCCAGACGACCAGATCCTCGTAAAACTGATCCGGGTCGTCGTCGAAGGATTCGTTGTAGCCGAAGAAGGCGAAGATGACGCTGGCCCCGACATTGGCGAGGTGGAAATCAGGGTCGCCGAAACCGTCATGGGCCCGGGGACGATGGGCCACCTGATCGCCCGTGTAACCGAGGTTGCGGAAGACCAGCTCATGGCCAGGCAGACCCGCGTGCAGATAGGTTTCCAAATAGCCGTCGTGCTGCTTACGGTCCGCCAGGGCGTTGCCAATGTAGGCGATGCGATCGCCCTCCTCGAACTGGAACAACGGCTCCGGCGGCGTCCCGCACCCGGCCAGCGCCGCCGCCAAGACGGCGGCCGCCGCCACGCTTCCAACATACTTCATGATCGTCCCCTCTCCCGTGACATCGTTTGCCGCCCGGCGGCCATTCGCCCGGTCCGGCGTGTCCCTTTATGCGCTCGCGAGCAACACCCCGGCCCTTTCCGAAACGCCGTTCCGGGATTCTTTCGGATAGATAGAACGCGGTTGGCTTTCCGTGGCGAGGTCTAGCGCGAACAGGCTTCTTCGAAGCGGCGGCTCAAGGGCTCCGCTCAAGGGCTCCGCTCAAGGGCTCCGCTCAAGGGCTCCGCTCAAGGGCTCCGCTCAAGGGCTCCG
>SLHB01000290.1 GCA_007136375.1 Candidatus Hydrogenedentota bacterium | reverse complement strand
CGTAGGTTCCCGGCAGCAGGACTTCGCCCTCGCGCAGGCCGTCTTCGGTTTCGTCCAGTTCCTCCGTATAGAGCTCCAGCGGCGCGGGCGCGTCCTCGGGCAGGATGGGCGCGAAATCAAGGCCAAGGAAGGTGTTCATCCGGCCCAGGGCTAGGCGCCGCGCGCCGTCCTCCACGGGAAAGGCCAGGGACATGGGCGCGTCCTCGGCCGCCTCGACGAGCTCCACGGCGCCGTCTTCGCCGGGCAGTTGCAGCAGCACGTGGAAGTCCGCCGCGGGCGAGCGCAAGCCGTAGCCCGAAGGCCCTTCGGTGGGATGGCCGTCGTGCAGGGTCTCCAGGTCCGCGGCCGAGCGCACGGCCAGGTACGCCGCCAAGGCGTTTTGCGGCAGGGCCGCCGCGGGCACGCGGATGCGCGCGCCCTCGGGCGTCTCGTGCTCCAGGTCGAGGAGCGCGCCCGTGGCCTCGTCCACCGGGAACAGCCCGCCCACGGCGGTCACGCCGTCCGGACTTTCGGGGAACTCCGTCACCTCGCCGGGCGTCAGGTCCAGCCCGCTCTCGAAGGGGTCCGCCGTAGACACGAAGGCGTCCTCATGAACCACGGACAACTCCCGCGCCGGGTCCGTGAGCGTCACCGGGTGCGCGCCGGGCGCCAAGGGCGGCGTCACCGCGGTAAGGCCGGTCTCGCTCCAGTCCAGCCGCGCCGTTGCGGCGTCGCCTATCACCAACTCTACCGTCTCCGTGATCCCGGACCCTTCCACCGTCACCACCGTCCCGCCGGCGCTCAGGCCCGCCTGGGGCAGAAAGCCGAAGAAGCGCAAGGCGTCCGGCTCATCCGGCGGAGGCGAAGGCGCGCCATCGAAGACCAATACAATGGGATTCTCCTTGCCGCCCGTGGGGTTGACCGTCGACACACCGTCCCAAACACCGTCCTCACTGGTGTAAACGCCAACGAGGGCCCCATCAGCAAAAGCTCGCTCTTCGATGCGCTGCACGCCGTTGGGTAAATCATTGGGTAGGAGCCCGCCCCAGCGGCCTTCATTCGCGAACACCTCTTCTTCGTAAAACGTGACATAGCGGCCGTCCACTTCTTGGCCGCCGGGCTCCACGAAGGTCCCCGCCAAGGGACGGCCCGCGCCCTCCACGCTGTCGTACAGGAACACGAAATTTCTAGGTTCGAAGGGCGCCGCCCCATGGAACCCCGTGGCTTGTTCCGGGCTCTCGCCAAAGCGGCGCAATTCCGCCGTGCTTGCGGTATTCAGAATGAAATGGTTGTCCTCTCCCCCGGCCCCGTCATTGAGGATGATCCGGAGATGCAGTTCAGCCTCATCGAAACGGTCATTGCCCGTCGGCTCCGTGATGAACCAGCCCTCGTGCATGCCGGCGCTGTCCGCCTGGAAGGTGGAGTAGGTCTCCGGATCGCCGCCGAAATCAGGCGTGTTCGTGTTGCGCCGGAACTCCAGGGGGTCAACGAAGATGTTGTTCCCCGCGCCATCCTGCCGCGGCGGCTCATCCACCGTGGCGATCCGGTTCGCGTACCGGTACGTCGCGTGGGGCTCAAGGCCGGACAGGCGCAGCCGAAACGCGTAGGGAACCCGGTCATCATTTGGCCTGTCCGCCTGCATGTACCGGGGCACAAGGAT
Source organism: Candidatus Hydrogenedentota bacterium (assembly GCA_007136375.1). Lineage (GTDB taxonomy): Bacteria > Hydrogenedentota > Hydrogenedentia > Hydrogenedentales > SLHB01 > SLHB01. The sequence continues at coordinate 4,306 of SLHB01000290.1, read as the reverse complement.
CTCGTCAACCCGGACCGACGTAAACGGGCTGCTTTCGGCCGCTTCAAGGCCTGGGGCCGTGGCGCGCAGCGTGAACGTTCCGGCGCCGCTAATGGAAAGCCCGTCGAAGACCGCCACGCCGTTCTCCGCCGCGACGGACGTGTTCCCGTTCAGCGAGCCGCCCGGCCCCTCCAGGCCAAGCGTGACCGCGCCGCCGAACGATGCATCGGCCATACCGTTGTCATCGACGGCCCGCACGATGATGGACGGCAGGGTTTCGCCACTCTGTCCCGCGGGCTCCGGCTCCGTGTGGAACACCAGGCCGGCGGCGTCCCCTGGCGCGCCCGCCGCCACGAGCACATCATCCAAGCGCAACTCCGCGCGCGGGCCGGAGCTTCCGAGGATGTGGTAATACTTCCACCGCAATTCCACATACGGCTCGTCATCCACTTCCGACGGTAGGGCCACCGGCCCGAAAGGCGTCCTATGGCCTGGCGTTTCGTTGCGGACATACTCCAGGGGATTCCCTCCGTCGTCGAGCACGTCCGTGAACGGGCCCGAGGCGCCCACGCGGTACTGTAGCCGCAGACCGTACACCCGTTCATTGGGCGTAACGGTTCCCGCCGTCCACTGGACATGGATGTCCGTCTCCCCTTGGGTGTCCAAGGCCAACAACGCGGACCCCAGATATCCGGCGCCTTCTTCGTCTTGGGCGTTGGCGGTGTTGATGAAGGAGATTCCTTGATCGCCGAGTCCGTTCACCCGGCTGCGGCTCGTAAGGTTGTACGGCAAGGTCCAGTACCCATCCATCTCCGTGGACAAGCCAGGGTCGCCCTGTTGGGTTTGTTCGAAGATCATGCTCGGGGGGTACGTGCCGGCCGGCGACGCGGGCTCCCATTCATTGAATAAGTAGGGACCGCTCGACAACGGATGGGGATCGACGGGCGCCTGCGCGAACTGCGACGCGTTGAGCGCGCTCCATTCCCCGTCGTGCAGGACGCGGGCGCTGACGGAGACGGCTTGCCCGATATCGATGGGCCCGTTGTAGAGCGCCGCGCCAGGGGCGACCGCGCCCGTGCCATACTCGCGGGGATCGCTTCCATCCAATGTGAAGTATATCTCGCCTTCCGCCGCCTCCATGGAAAGGCTTCCGTCTCCGGATAGCACACCGCCCTGCGTCTCGAAAGTTGGCGCGGCGACGTTGGGGTAGAGCCCCGCATCCCGGAACTGGTCCAGCACAATGTCCGTGCGGTAGGGAAGGTAATCGTTGACGATGCGGTTGTACTCCACGAGCCAGTGATCATTGAAGGTGTAGAGTTCGTACGGCCCATTCCGCCAGGGATGTTTGTCGCGGCGGTAGTCGCCCCAACGCGCGGACTCGGCGATGACCGCCGGATTCACCTCGGCGGCGGTCCGCACAAACCGGTCAACCGTTCGTTCAGGCGTTAGCACGCCGCCGTTGAAAAAGTGCCGGTGCACATGATCGGCGAACAGAACCCGGAACTCCGGATTAGGACGCAGGGCGTTATAAATGATCGCTGCGTCCTGGGTAACGTTAACCCGGTTCCTATTGAGCCCCTCCAGAGAGCGCTCCGAATCCCAGCAGTAAAACTTGAATCCGGCGCCGTCCTCGCGCCGTCTTATCGCGTTCCAGTTGTTATGCGGCCAATCGTCCATGCCTGCCCAGAGATTCACAATCATGTAATCAATGTAGTGAGGCAGGTCCAGGTATTCTTGAAGCGCCTCATAATTATCCATCGATTCGAGGCCGTCATTGACGATGGCGAACATCTCGTCCCAAGCTTGGGTGTTTCCATCGCGTACTTCTCCCCGTCTTGGCAAAGCGTGGGTGATGGCGTCCCATTCTTCCCGTTCGCCCCCAAAGTACGTGGAGCCGAACGCGGCGTCCGGCCGCTCCGACGGGTTATAGAGGCCCCAATAGAGACCGTTTATATAGAGATGGACATGATTACTGTGAGAACCGGATCCGCTCATGGCGATCTGCAGATCGCGGATGAAGCGGTCGCGCATATACAAGCCCCGCGCGCGCTGGTTGTTGTCCCAGTGCAGCCATTCGTTGTTGTATTCGGCCCGAAATATGATCGTGTTGAAGTCTTTCATGTCCGAGCCGCTGTTCATGAAGAAAGGATATTCGAGCCGAGTGGGGCCGTATTCGCTCTTGAACAACACGCGGAACGATTTCTTGGGCGTGTTCCGGAGTTGACGGCTTGCGCCTCCCTGCGTGCGCAGCCCGGCGTTCACCTGAAAGTCGAAGCCTTCTCCGGGGTGAATCAGCTCGATAGACGCCGGACGCTCCCAATCCTGGCCACGGTTCTCCGGATTGGCGTAAAGCCCATGTTCAGGATCGAACATGTCGTCTTTGTCGATGACTATGGAGACTGTCGGCGCACTCCTAAGGGCGTCAATCATACGGGACGCGTACTCGCCGTCCTGGGTAATCTCCGGATTCATGCCGTAGTGGACCTCGTCCCAACTGCCCCATGCGCTTGGCATACCCAGGGCTTCGGCGTCGTCCGGTTGCTCGATAACATCTTCGAGAAAGATGTATGTGTGCGTTATCACCTGGGGCACGGGCAATGCGTCTTCGGCGGCGGCCAACGCCCGAATCGTGGACGTGGTCTCGATGGAGATTGGGCCGGTGTACTCTTCTCCATTATCGGGAGAGGGTTCGCTTCCGTCGGTGGTGAAGTAAATGTCGGCGCCGTCGCCATGCTCCAGCGCGAGTTCGAAAGGAGCTTCGTAGAAACCGCGGGCATGGGAAAACTCCGGCGGATCCAAGGGCGGGCCGTAGGGGGTGGCGTCGTTCTCCGCGAAAGGCGTGGGATCGAGGAAGTACGCCCAATTGTCGGCTCCATCGGGAAAGCGCCCGAACGACACATCCCGCGGAACCAGCCGGGGCGCCACTTGGTCCACGATTTCGCCGTCCGGATCCGTAAGAAGCAGGGGTTCGCCTTCTCTGCTGATGCGGAAATTCGTGTGGAGAGGAACCCCGGGAATCCCTGGAATCTGGTCGAGCTGATATCCTTCCTGAAGGTACTGTTCGATGCCTCGCCGCGTTTCCGCCGGCAGAGCGCTGTTGTACATGATGAATTCGGCCATGAGGCCTTCGAAATTCCGGTTGGAGTCGTGGGAATTGCCAAGGAAGTAGCCGCCAAAGTCGGCCAAGTTGACCGTGCCCGTGGATTGATCCCGTGTTCCGATGAGTTCGCCGTTCCGGAACACCCGTCCCCCCGGCGGGCCCGTGGCCGTCTGCTGCATCGCGCCGAGGATCTGCCATTGGCCCTGGGTTACCGCGCCGCCCACCGTGATGTCGTTCATGTTACCGACGCGAAGACGCAATTCGCCGCCAGAGCGAATCTCGAAGTGCGCGTTGCCAGCGTTGCTCAGCGAAGGTCCCGTCCCCCATACGCCCGAGATGTCTTCGCCGTCCCAACGCAACAGCGTGAACAACGTAAAGTCTTCGAGGGTGTCCATGCCCGCGAAGGAGGCGCGGGGAAGGGAGAACTGGTGGTTGGTTCCGTTAAAGGAAAGGGCCGGAAGGCCATTGATGGCGTCGGAAACGTAGGTGGGGCGGGCGCCTTCGTTTTCCTGAACCGCGTCGTTTCCGTGAGCACTTTGGTCCGTCCATTGCGCGAGGGCGGCGCCGTCTTCCACGCCGGTTTCGGCGCCGGCGCGGTACCAAGTTACAAGACCGTCCACGCTGTCAGGGTCAATGGGGCCGTCCGTCTCTCCGTTGTCCCCATCACCTGGCTTGCGGTCCTTTCCCGACGCCCAGACGAGCACGTATCCCCCGGGCTCAATGGTGATACTCGGAAAAGTCCAGCGGAACAAGTTGTCCTCGTCGTCGCTAATCCCGTATCCGTCAAGGTCCACGGCTTCCGCGCCCGTATTGTAGAGCTCGATCCAGTCCTCGAAGTCGCCGTCTTCGTCGGCAAGGACGGATCCATTCGACGCCACGAACTCGTTGATGACAACGGAAGCCGAAGCCGGTAGCGCGATGGCCAGCACCGCGATGGCCATCCCCAGCAGGACGCGAACCCGGAGCACTCGAGTGGCCGTATTACCGTTTCGGTCAAGGTTCCGGGTAGCGCTCGTAGGCATTCGACATTCCTCTTATGTTCTTCCGAGTGCGGCGTTTATGACGAGTTGTACGTCGATGGCGTCGACGGCGCCGTCGACGTTGAGGTCGGCGTCTTCGAAGGCGACGCCGTCGGGGGCTTGGCGGCCCAGGGCTAGGTTGATGACGATTTGGACGTCCACCGCCGTCACTTGTCCGTCGCCGGTCACGTCGCCGAACACGTCCGCG
>SLHB01000392.1 GCA_007136375.1 Candidatus Hydrogenedentota bacterium | reverse complement strand
GTCTGAGCTTCGGCAAACCGGCCTTCCCCCGCCGCGACAAAACCTTCCGCCTGGGGCGCCGCCGGCCACGGGGCCTCGCCCGGCCTCGCGTCCAGGGACGGCGCTTCGGCGACGCGGGGACCCACGCCCACGGCGGGGGCCTTCAGGCCGAACAGCCGGGGATGGCGCAGCACCGCCGTCTCGACGGGGGCGTGGGCGCTGACGCTCAGCTCCGTCCCCGTGGCCATGGGCCGCAGCAACACCGGCCCTTGCACGCCCCCGCGTTCTTGGGAGGTGATCTCCGCCAGGGTGCGCGCCGCGCCGTCCTGGCGCCGCTCCCGGACAATCAGCTCCGCCGTGGCGATGGTTTCGAAGTCCACGCGGTAGACGGGCCCGGGAAGGGCCGGCAAGGAAAACACGGCTTCCGCCACGTCCTCGCTTTCGCGGAACTCCGGCGTGGCGGGAATCTCCATGAGCGCGTGGCCGGTGGGAATGTCCATGGCGCGGTAGGGCAGCAGATGGGGGCCGAACAGGATTGTCGAAGGGACGACGAGGCCCGTGCGCTGGACCGTGGCCCGTATGGCCTCCGTCCGCGCCTGTTCCGCCCGGGGATCGAAGCCGTGCTGCGCCGCGACGAGGGCGAGCATGGAGGACGCTTGGCTGCCCCGTTCTTCCGCGTCACCCGCTTCGATGGTCAGATATTCAAGGAGGTTGCCGTAGAGCGTGCGGGCCATGTCCAAGCCGTCCGCCCCCCGGGGCAGACGGGCCGTGGCTTCCTCGAAGGCCTGGGACCGGCTCCCCGGCGACATGCCCTGGAGCGTGCCCCGGTTCAGGTGGTCGCTCATGACCGCGAGGACGGTTTCGTAGCCGGGGTCCCAGAGATCGGCGCCGAAGTAGCGGTTCAGTCCGCCGGGCCAGGCGCGTTGCGGCCCATCCATCCGCCAGGCCAAGCGGCCCGCCGTGGACACCAACTCAGGGTCTGGGTTGGCGGGAACCGGCACGGTGATTCCAGCGAACGCGTCGCCCTGGGCGGCCCCGTGGCGCAGGCTCTCGTAGACGGAGACGCGGCCGCCCGTGGCGAGGGCGCCGTGGGGCAGGCCCGAGGCCGCCGCCCAGTCCAGGTTGCTCCGTCCCGGCAGATATTGTTGGTGACGGGCGATGAGCAGGGCGTCCTGGGGCAACACAGCGGGCGTCGCGGCGGGTTCCGGTCCGCCCGGCGTGGGCGCGAGGCCGTCGGTCCAAGCCATGAAGCCGGGGGCCTCGCCGCCGTTGGCGTCCTGTGCCGCTTCGGTCACCGTGGCGAACAGCCGCTCCAGCGCCGCCGCGCCCGGAAGACCCGCATCCGCGCACCGGACGCATCCCGCGTTGACGGCGGGATCGGGAGCGCCCAGGTGAATGTGTTCGGGCGCCAATAGGTGGACAGCTTGCGCCACCGCGCGCCGCAGAAGCGCCTCCGCGCCTTCCGCCGTGGGACAAAGGGCGGGCGCCCCTTCCGGCGCGTAGTGGTAGCGCAGCCGGGTCTGAGCGCCGCCTTCCATGGCCGCGGCGGACCCGCCCTGGATGAGCCAGCGTTCGGGAAGACTCGCGTCGGAGGCGGGGTGCAGCCGGTCCAGCGTGTAGTCGCGCTCCAGCTCAAGGCGTTGGCCGCCGCGCCACGCCTCGATGGGCCGGGCGTCCGTGTGGAAGATTCGCTCCTCGGCGAGAGCCGTCCATTCGCCGCCGTCCAACGGGATGCGCTCTTCGCGGACGCGCAACGGGGCCGTCTCGGGCCGCGCCGCCGTCAGTGCTTGCGCTCCGCCGGCGGGAGCGAGGACGGGCACGGGCTCCAACCCGTACTGGCGCGCCTTGGCGAAGGCCGCTTCCCAGCGATCCGCCGCCGCTCCCTGGAGCAGCAACAGTTCCGGGTGGCTGTAGATGATCATGCTGAAGCGCGCGTCGGCGAGTTCGCGAAGGGCCGCGCTGTCCAAAGGGGCCTCCGCGACGGCCGCGCGCAAGGGCGTCTCCGGCCCATCGGTCAAGCGGAGTTGGGGCACGGTCCGGTCCGGTTCGACAAGACCAAGGAAGGTTTGGAGGCCATAGTGGGACCCGGCGGCGCAGTCCCCCGCGATGACGGCCACGTCCCGGGATACGGCGATGCGGAAGCCCTGCGGCCCAGGCGGTTCGGCGCGGCCATAGTGGAGCCGCATCCGGCGCGTGTCCAAGCTGGCGTGGCGCTCCGGCTCGCCCACGTAGATCCCGTGATCGCCGGCGCGGACGCTCGACGCCGGGCGGACAGGCAGATCGAACCCGGCTTCCTCCAGCGCCGCGCGGACCCGGGCCACCTCGTGGGGCCGGGCGTTGTTCGCGAGAATCACGGGCGTGTTTGGGCCAATGCGAAACGGGCCGCCCCGGAGCCGTTCGATGGCGTCCGGAGACGGTTCGAAAACGGCCAAGGCCAGCCAACATGCAAGAAGAGACGCGGCAGTCATGGGTTAGCGTGTTTCCAGGTTGTCCCCGGGGGTATTGGGGTTTCGGATGCGGCGGCGTCAGAGCGTGTCCAGGACCATAGAGCGTCCGGCGGCACTAAGGATGCGCCGTCAAAGTATCGTCTGGGGAACGATCCTAGCGCGCGCCCGCGCCAGGCACAAGCCGCCGCGATGACGCTAGTGAGGATCTTCGGATTCCCTGGACGCGCCCTCGCCGGCGGCGTTGGGGCTCTTGGGATCGCCGGAAGCGCGGGATCCGCCGCCGTCGCCGGCCTCCTTGAGCTCGTCGACGCCCGTGCCCTCCCAGAAGGGCACGCCGGTGAAGTAGGCGGCGCGGCCGAGCATGTGGGCCGCGATGGGCGCGGTAAGGAAGAGGAATCCGATGACGAACAACGCCCGCGTCGTGACGCCCAGATTATCGAAGTGGACGGCGAGGGCCAAGACGATCCCGCTGGCCCCGAGGGTCCCCACCTTCGTGGCGGCGTGCATCCGGGTGAACAGGTCGGGCAGGCGCACAATGCCGATGGCGGCGAGCACCATGAATGCCGTTCCCGCGCCCATGAGCAGGATTGTCAGGGCCTCGGTCATGATGTGCCTCCTTTGCGGATGTAATAGGCGAAGGCGATGGCGCCCAGGAACGACACGAGGGCCAGCGCGATGGCGGGGCGCAGGAAGACGGATTGATCGGACACGATGGCGTAGACCCCGCAGACGCCGACGGTGAGCGCCGCGATGAGATCGAGCGCGATCACCCGGTCGGGCAGGCTCGGGCCCTTGACCAGGCGGTAGAAGGCCAGGAGCATCGAGCCTGTGAGACACGCGAGGACGATGAGGCCGGCCGTTTCTATGGCGGATCCGTTTTCCATGGCTTAACGCAACACCTCCAGCAGCCGCCGTTCGAGGCCGTTCTTGATTTCCTTCCGCAAGGTCTCCGGATCGTCGACGAACATGGCGTGAATGTAGAGGACCTTCCGGTCATCGGACACGTCGAGGCTGAGCGTGCCGGGCGTCAGGCTGATGAAGTTCGCCAGAAGGGTGATCTCCCAGTCGGTCTCGGCGTCGAGCTCGATCCCAATAACGCCGGGCTTGTTGTGGTGCGTCGGCGTGACCACGTCGTAGGCGACCCGCAAGTTCGCGAGGAAGAGCTCCCACAGGAAAAAGAAGAAAAAGAAGACCACCTGCCGAACCTTCTTGAAGTAGCTGGACGGTCCGAGGGCGGGCTGCACGAAGTACAGGATGCCGAATCCGATGAGAAAGCCCGCGGCGAGCGTCTCCGGCGCGATATTGCCAGACACGCTGGCCCACACGAAGGCTAGGAGCAGATTCCAAAGGAAATACTTCATGACGGCCGCCCCAACACCGCGCCGATGTATTCCGCCGGCGCCAGCAGTTGCTCCGCCGCAGCCATGGCGTAGCGGAACATGAACTCCGCGCCAAGGCCGAGGGCCACCGCCATTGCGGCGAGAATGGCGACGGGAATGACCATGCCCCAGGGCCCCGCGGACGGATCGTCCGGGAACGCGGCGCCGTCCGTGACGCCCTCCGGCGCGGGCTCCCAGAAGACCTGCGTCCAAATCTTGGTCATGGAATAGAGGGTCATGAGGCCCACGGCGAGGGCCGCGGCCACGGCGATGTAGGCTTCGGCCTCCAGGCCGGCCTGGACCAGCGCCAGCTTCGCGAAGAAGCCGGAGAAGGGCGGGATGCCCGCCAGGGACATGGCCGTCACGAGGAACAACAGGCCAAGGGCGGGACAGGCCAAGTAGACCCCGCCGATCTTCTTCAACTCATGGGAGCCCTGGCGCCGGTGCACGAGGCCGCTGATGAGAAAGAGGTTCGCCTTCACCACGCTGTGGTGCACGATATAGATGATGGCGCCCGCCAGCGCCAAGGGCGTGAACAGTCCAAGGCCCATCACCATGTAGCCGATCTGGCTGATGCTGTGGAAGGCGAGGATGCGCCGGAACTCGCTCTGCACGGCCGCGCCGAGCACGCCCGTGATCATGGACAGGACGCCGATGGTCAGGATGAGCGTGTGGTAGGTGTACTCCGGCTCGTGCAGGAACAGCACGGTGAACACCCGGACCATTGAGTACACGCCCACCTTCGTAAGCAAGGCCGCGAAGATGGCCGAAACGGCCACGGGCGGGGTGTGATAGGACGAGGGCAGCCAGAAGAAGAGGGGAAACACGGCGGCTTTCACGCCGAAAGCGATCAGATAGAGGACGCCCAGGGTGGTAACGAGGCCGGGGTTGTCCGTCTCCGCCAGCTTATCTCCGAGATCGGCTAGGTTGAGCGTGCCCGCCACGCCATAGGTGAGCCCGACGGCGGCGAGAAAGATCGCCGACGCGATGAGGTTGAGCGTGACGTACTTGATGGCGCCTTCGAGCTGGGGCCGCTCGCCGCCCAAGGCCAAGAGCACGAAGGAAGCCATGAGCATGACCTCGAACCACACATAGAGGTTGAAGAGATCGCCCGTGAGAAAGGCGCCGTTGATCCCCATGATCAGCACTTGGAACAGGGGGTAATAGCCGAAGGCCTCCCGGCGTTTGTCGGTGCTCGCGAAGGAATACACCGTGACGAGAAGGCCCATGCCCGCCGAAACAAGGACGAGGAGGCTGCTTAACAGGTCCGCCACGAGAACGATGCCGTAGGGCGCCGGCCAATTCGCCAATTCCGTCACGAGGATCCGTTCGCGCCAGACCGTGGCCACGAGGACCACCGCGGCGGCGAATCCGGCCACCGCGCCAATGCCGCCGGCCAAACGCTGAAGGCGCCGCCAGCGCCACAGCATAAGGCCCAGCGCGGCCGCCGTGAGGGGAATCAGTATGGGCGAGACAACGAGGAGGTTCATGTATCAGTGGTCCTCATGTCGTCGAGGTCGTCGCCGCCCACGGTCTGGAATGCGCGGAGGAACAGGACAAGGGCGAAGGCCAGGACGCTAAACCCGATGACAATGGCCGTCAGGATGAGGGCCTGGGGCAGGGGGTCGGCGATGGGCATGGCGGCCTCGGTCTGGCCCTCGGGAATGAGCGGCGGCCGGCCTCGCTCCAATCCGGCCGCGGTGAAAATCAGCAGGTTCGCCCCGTGGCTGAGCAGCGCCAAACCGATGATCAGCTTGGCGATGCTGCGCCGCAGAATCAGGTAGATGCCGGCCGCGTAGAGGGCGCCGATGGCGATGGCGAGCACAAGCTCCATGTCAGTCCTCCTCCGCCAGCGTCAACGTAATGAGCAGCACCGTGCCGAGGACCACCAGGTAAACCCCCACGTCGAAGAGGATGGGCGTGCCCAGGTCCAGCGCGCCGATGGCGACGATGTTGATGCTGAACCACTTCCCCGCGAGAAAGGATTCGCCCATCAGCAGGGCGGGCAGGCCCGAGAGGATGGCGAGACCAAGGCCAAAGCCAATGATCTCGTGGGGATCCCAGCGCAAGAGGCGCCGGGCTTGCCCTGGGCCGTAGGCGATGGCGTACAGGGCGAAGGCCGCCGCGCCGGTGAGTCCGCCC
>SLHB01000393.1 GCA_007136375.1 Candidatus Hydrogenedentota bacterium | reverse complement strand
TTATGCGATTCTTCCAGCCGACACCGTGGACGGTTCTGTGCCTGTGCGCCATTGTTGCGGCGACCCTGGGTCAAGCGGCGGCGGACGACGAAGGGGCGGTCCGGACGGACATGCTCCGCTCGACGGAGTGGGTAGCCGAGCGCCTTGGCGGCGAAGACCTCGTCATCATTCATGTCGCCGAGGCGCCGGACCAATACGCCGAGGCCCACGTGCCCGGCGCCCGCTTCCTCCCGTGGGAGGCGCTGGCGGCCGAACAGGACGGGGCGCCGGGCATGCTGCCGCCAGCGCGGGAGCTCGTGGAGACTTTCGAAGCCCTGGGCGCCAGTCCGGAAAAAACCATCGTGCTTTATGACGAGGACGGCGGATTCCGGGCCGCGCGGGCCTACCTGGCCCTGGCGTATCTGGGAGCGGAAGCCAACGCCGCCCTCATGGACGGGCATTGGCCCTTGTGGGTCCAGGAAGGACGCCCCACGGCGGACGAACCGGCTCCCCACGAGACGGACGCCCTGGAGGTCTCGCTACGGCCCATCATCGCGGGCTATCCCATGATGCGCGACATCGTATGGGCCCACGAGAGCGGGCGGGACCGGACCCGCATCTTCGACGCCCGTCCGCCGGATCAGTACACGGGCGAGGAGCCCGGCCCAGGCATCACGCGGGCGGGCCACATCCCCGGAGCGCGCAACGTGTTTTGGCGGGAGACCGTGGTCAGTCCCGAAGAACCGGTCTTCCGGCCCGCCGATGAATTGCGCGCCCTGTACGGGGACCTCGAGGGTGAGCGCATCGTCACCTATTGCCGGACCGGCGGCCAAGGGGCGCACGCCTTCTTCACCTTGCGCTACCTTGGCTTCGACCCCGTCCTCTACGACGGCTCGTACATCGAGTGGCAGGCCCGGCCCGACACGGAGACGGTCACGGGCGAATAGACCGCGCCATCGGATCCCGCGTTCACGGCATGCCGATGTAGTGGGTGTAGTTGTAGAGCCGCTTGTCTGGCTCCCGCGTCTCGGCGCGCTCGCCGGCCGGTTTCGCGGCGTTCGTGTAGATCTGGAGGAGCCGGCCATCCCAGACGACGATCTCCCGGCGGCCGTCGCCGAGGATGTCGCCGTGTTGCGCCAGGCTGGAGGGGCCCGGGTTGGGAAAGGGAAACTCCGCCACCACGCGGCCATGACCGTCGTAGAGCGTGGGCGGGAGGGCCCCGCCGCGGCGGTAGCCGAGGATGAGGTCGCCTGCTTCGCCGTCCCAATCCGGCGGGACTTGCGTAATGACGCTGAGCCACCGGCCCGTGCCCTCGTCCATCCGCTCCTCATGCCACAGCGTCTCGCCATCGGCGCCGTAGATGATGATGGCGTCCTCGCCCTGGGCCGAACGATCCGTGTCCCTGTCCAACACGGCCACCTCCAGGCCGGGCAGATCCGGCCGGAAGTCGCCGATGATGGCGTGCTGGGCATGGCGGACATCGTTCTTCCACAGCAGGGCGCCCTCGCGGTCCACCAAAACCACCTCCGGGTTGCATGACGCGATGGCGATCTCCACTTGGCCGTCGCCGGTCACGTCGCCGACAGCCGTGCCGTCGGAATGCCGGTCCTCGGGAAAGTCTTCGGCGAACCAGAGCTCCACGCCATCTCGATCCAAGGCGAAGGGGCCGATGAGCACTTCGTCATGGCCGTCGCCCGTGATGTCGTGGGGCCACGGAAAATGGGCGATGTTGCCGGGACTCCGGAAGGTCCACAAGACCTCGAAATCGCGGCCGAGGGCCCAAATCTGGTTGTAGCGATCTTTGACGAGGATCTCCTCGGCGCGGCCGTTGCCCGCGAGATCCGCCAAGGTGATGGCGTCGTTGGCGTTGGCCGCCGGAAGCTCCCCTTCCTTCAACAACGCCCCCGTGGCGCCCGCGCGCACGCGGATGCGCCCATCCGTGATGTAGATGACCTCATTGGCGCCGTCGCCGGTCAAGTCATAGATTTGAATGGGGAGGTCGTGATGGGTGGAGATGTTGGAGCGGTCCGGCGTCCCTTCTTGCCAAAGTATCTCGCCCATGAAGTCCATGGCGGTGATGCACGTGACGTTCTGGTTCTCATGCTGGGCGAGGGCGAAGTCGAGGCGCCCATCGCCCGTGAGATCGCCCAGGCGGAGGCCTGTACTGGACCCAAAATCTTCCAGATCGATTTCTTGGATCAGTTCGACATCGCTGTGGGCCTGCCTCGGACTCGCCTGCTCCGCCGCGGCCCCCACCGCGATCGCGCCAACCAGCACACCCCACGCGGCCAAGCCCGCAAGCCGCCGCATCCACGCCCAGGACGGCGCGCCCGTGTGCGTTCTTTCCCTCAACATACGCGCATCTCCTCGGCTCCCCCAGTTCGGCTCAGCCTCCCCCGATCTTGTACACCCTCAGCATGGTTGGCTCGGGCCATGGCTCCGGAACGGGCTGGTCCCGGTTTCGTGGCCCCACTTCCCAGCGCAAGACGTAGCGCGCGCCCTCCTCCGAGGATCCGCCCTTGTCTTCGATCCAATGCACATCCATGGGCCGGTCCGGGAAGTGCGTCTCGGGTTCGCTCAATTCCCGGCGCCAATCCGGTTCAATTGCATCGGCCTCCCCTTCAACCTCTATGGCGTCAACCGGTTCCAGGGAAGCGCCGTCCAATAGAATCATTTCATCGCCCCGCGCCTCGCTCCACACGCGCTGACGCAGCAGACCGTTGTCCACGGCTTGAACGCCTTCCGTTCGGGCTTCGTAGGGCAACGCGCCGGGACCGCCGAAGTCCCAACGGAATTCCCAGTCCGTCGCCGCCGCCTTCCGCCATGCGCCCTCCTCGAAGCGTGCGTTGTAGATCTGGCTCGCGCCCTCGCCGTCGTAGCGGTGATAGGCGACGACGGGTTGGGCGTCGTGGTCCCAGCCGAGGGTGAACACCATGTTGATAAGTCCCTCGCCGGGCCGGGCGCCGTCCACCACGACGCCAGGCGTATCGGCCGTGACCGGCAAGGACACGGGCGTTCCAGCGGCGGTCTCCCAGGTCTCCATGTCGGCGCTGCGCATGTACGACAGGGTATGGTTTGTCTCCGCGTACGGCGTGTCCCGCCACATCCACAGGCAATGCCAGTAGCCATCCGGACCAAGGCGCGGCCCGCCATAGGCGCTCATGGCCCCTTCGCCATCGAGGAGCACAGGCAAGGCCTCCCAGGTCCGTGTGGCGGGATCGTAAACGTTCCACCGTTGCGCGCCCGCGCCGCTGCCGCCCACGCGGTACTCGAAGTACAGCGTCCCGTCCGGCCCTGTGATGAACGCGGGATAGCCGGGGTTGGGCTCGTCCTCCGCCACCATGTAATGGCGCTCGAACCTGGCGATGTCATGGGGCGCGGCGGTGCGATAATAGATGGTCTCCGGGGGCGACGGCGGCGCGTCCAACAAGCTCCGGCGGTAACCGCTCACATGGACGTGGCCTTCCCGGTCCACGGCGAGGGTGAGCCGGGCGTGTCCGGCGGTGGCCCAACCCATCTGCATGGGAAAGGTCTCGATGGTCCAATCGGCCGAGCCCAGTTTGCGCTGCGCGATGGCCATGTAGCGATCCTCGTCGTAATAGAGCACGTACTGCCACTCCCCGGCCGTGAGGAGGCGCGGGCGGCCGATCTTGTGGACGGACCACGCGGGGGCGATATCGAATTCCCGCACGACCGCTTCCGTTTCCGCCGCGGCGGGCCCGCTTCCGTCCGTCAGCGCCAATACGGGATCGTCCAATGCCGCCATCCGCGCCAGGATGCGGCCATGGAGGGCTTGCTTCGCCATGCGCGCCTCAAAGCGGCCGTCGTGGATAAGGTTCTCCCGCTCTTCCGGATCGTTGGCGAGGTCGTAGAACTCGTCGCGCCACGGATTGAGGAAATCGCGGACCAGCTTCCACCGGGGCGTGCGCCACGCCCGCATGTGGGCGCGGACGCCGTGGTGGGGCGAATACTCGGCGTAGAACTCGTTGTCCCAATCCTCCACGCTCTCGCCTTTCAGCAATGGCGTAAGGTTCCGGCCCCATTCCGGCGCGTTTCCCGGCAAATCGACGCCAGCCATGGCGAGCAGCGTCGGGAACCAGTCCAAATTGCTCACCGTTTCTTCGATGACGCGGCCGCCTTCCACGGCCCCGGGCCAACGGACGGCCGTGGGGACCCGCAGCACCGTGTCCATCAGGTTCGGCCGGCGATCGCCGGGGATGTTGTCCGTGTCCGGCGGATGCTCGCGGAGCACGGAGACGGCGTTGCCCTTGCCCCAGAAGCCATGGTGGCCGAGGGCGTTGCCTTCGTTGGCGGTGAAGACGACCACGGTGTCGTCCACGAGGCCAAGATCGTCCAAGGCGGCGAGGATCCGGCCGACGTTCCGGTCGATGCTGGTGACGCTGGCGAGATACTCCCGGGTCAGGCCTTGCACCCGTTCCGTATCCAGGCCGGGATAGTCGGGGATCTCCACCTCAACGCCTTCGTAGGGCGCCCAGTCTTCGTCCGCCACGGGCAACCAGGAGCGGTGCGGCGAGCGGGCGCTCAGCATGGCCATGAAGGGGCCTTCGCGGTGGCGTTCGATGAAGCCGATGAGTTCGTCCGTCAGGAGGTCGATGGTCAGGCCTTCGAAGCGCCGCTCCTCGCCGTCCTGTTCCATCACGGGATCGGCGGGTGGGCCATGCTGAAGGAAGCCGGTGAATTCGTCGAAGCCGAAGCGCGTAGGGTGGAACGTCTCCGTATTGCCCAGATGCCACTTGCCCATCAACGCCGTGGCGTAGCCCGCTTCGGCGAGGAGGGTGGGCCAAGCCGGCAAATCGGGGTCCAGGCCCGTCTCCATGTCGCCGGGTTGGATCCAGTCGTGAATCTCCACCTCAGTGGCGTAGCGGCCGGTAAAGAGCCCCGCCCGCGAGGGACTGCACACCGGCGTCGTGACAAAGGCGTTGACGAGGCGGGCGCCCTCCTTGGCGAAGAACCGGTCGAGGTGGGGCGTGTGCGCCTGGGGATGCTCCAGCCCAAGGGCCCAGGGCCCGTGATCGTCGGTGTAGATGAAGACGATGTTTGGCGGCGCCGCCCATGCTGGCGCGACGGCCGCCATGAAGACGGCCAGGAAGAGCGCCGCGCGCGCCGCGGTCATTCGCGAGGCCCCTGATTGCGGAAGAGGAAAAGCCCTTCCTTGCCCGGCGCGAGGACGTCCTTCCAGCCGTTGCCGGTGACGTCGCTGACCCAGAACTGGATGCCCGTGCCGCTCGCCTCTCCCGGTTCGCCGTAGCTGATGACTGCCCGGTGGAAGGCGCCGCCGTCAATCTTGTAGTAGTACAAGCCCACGGGGTCGTCCGCGCCGGGGTCCCGGCCTTGGTGCGCCCAATAGCGCTTGCCCGTGATCAGCTCCAGCTCGCCGTCCCCGTCGAGGTCCGCCAAGGCCATGTCGTGAAACTGGGAGCGATCCGCGTCGATCATGTGCTTGACCCATTCGCGGCCGCCGTCTTCGGCCGTGCGCTGCTCTTTCCAGTACAGGCCGTAGTCATGGGCCTCCCCCACGATGAGGTCCTTCTTGCCGTTGCCGTTCACGTCGTGGACAAGGATGGGGATGCTCGCGCTGCGGAGTTGGAACTCCGGATGCCAAACCCATTCCTCTTCCATGGGGTTCTCCGGCGCCTCAAACCATCCCCGGTGCGTCACAAGATCCGGCCGCCCGTTGCGGCTGATGTCGCCGAACCCCAAGCCGTGGCCGGTGTAGCGCTCCGAGATGGTGTGTTCGATGAACGCGCCCGTCCCGCGGCCGTCCGCGTCCCGCACCAGCTTGTAAAGGCGCTGAGGGCGCATCGGCGTGTTCGGCGCGATCTCGTAATGGCCGTCGCCGTCAATATCCCAGAAGAGGACGCGCATGACGTTGCCGGGCTCGCCAATCACGTGGGTTTCCCAGAGGTCCCCGCCGCTTCCGGGATTCTCCCGCCAGATCACTTGGCCGCTCCACCAGCCCCCGCTGACAATGTCCTGGTAGCCGTTGCCGTTCACGTCCATGGGAAAGTTGGCGTAGTCGTCGAAGTAGTCTTCAATGGCGTCCACCTCGGCGATGCGGCGCGCCGTGGTGAAGTCCGGCCCTTCGAACAAGTACTCCACCGATACGATGTCGACGGTCCCGTTGTTCTCCACAT
>SLHB01000315.1 GCA_007136375.1 Candidatus Hydrogenedentota bacterium | reverse complement strand
TCCCAGGCTGGGCCAGCCCTTACACAGGCAACTCGTAGCCGGCGCGGCGCTCCCGGCTAAGCATCGCGTTGCCTTCCTCGCAATCCACGAAACGCTCGCGCTCGGGATCCCAGTGAAGGGTCTCGCCAACCCGGTGCAGATCGCGGGCGATGCCGACGAGGAAGCAGACCGTGTGGCTGCGTTGCGCGTATTCGATGTCGGCGTTGCAGGCCCTGCGCGTCTTGATGCCTTCGACCCAGTTCTCAAGGTGAGGCCGGATCTCGTTGACATCCAGCGGATCGGGCCGGTCGTCCCGTTCAATGATCTCGTAGGGCTCCGCCCAGATGCGGTCGCGGTTCACTTCGATGTAGCCGTCCTCGCCGATGAAGCGGGCGCCCAGCCCTGGCCCGTAGTCGCCGTCCAGCTTGAGGTCGAGCTCGGCGCCGTTGGCGTACTTCATCACGACCCGGGCGCGCTTGCCATACTGGCCGCGGACCCAGTAGTAGTCTTGGCCCGTCTCTTCCGGACCTGGCTCCCGGTCTTCCTCCAGGTCGAAGCGGTACAACGGCCGCTCCTCGTAGTCCTCCATAAGCGTGATTTCCACCGGGCCGGTCATGTCCGTGCCGAGGCCACGTTGCACTTGATCGTAACTGTGGGTGCCCCAGCCCGTAACACCGAAGACCTGGCCGCCGTTCTCGTAGTCCCACCAACGGTTCCAGCCAAAGTGAATGTCCTGGTGATAGGGCCGCAACGGCGCCTGGTTGGTCCAGATGTCCCACCAGCCGACCGTGCCGCCGGACGGCTTCTCCTGCGCGGGCCGCGGCTCCCACGCGGCGGGCCCCACGAAATTGCACGCCTCGACGGTGTGCACCTCGCCGATGGCCCCCTCCTTGACCAGGTCGCTCGCCCAGTTGTTCAGGGGAATGCTCCGCTGCTGGGTGCCGACTTGCGTGACGACGCCGTGGCGGCGGGCCACGTTAACCATGTGCCGGCCTTCCTCGATGGACAAGCACATGGCCTTCTCGATGTACGTGTCGAACCCGGCGGACATGACATTGCAGGCGACCCACGGACTCGCGTGCGTCGTTGTAATGGAAAGCACGCCGTCGAGATTTTCGTTTTCCAGCATGTCGCGGAACTCGACATACCCGTTCCAGCCTTCACTGTGATCGGCGAAGTCCGCCTTGAAGCTCTCGATGCGCGGCGCGAAGCAGTCGCTTATGGCGACCAGGTCGATGCCCGGCGTCTCCAAAACCGCTTGCGTCATCGCGCGCGCCCGGCCCCCAAGGCCGATGAGGCCCACCTTCACGGTCTCATTCGGGCCCGGACCGTCCATGCCGAGGACCTTCGGACTCAGGATCAACGGCGCGGAAGCCGCCGCCGCCGTCTTAAGAAAACTTCTGCGTGATAGCATGCCTCTCCCTTTCTAAATGCTTGCGCGGGCGCGCTTTGTCCCTCGGCGGGCGCGCCGCCGGCGTGCCGATATCATGACGGCTTCGGCCCACAAGTGGCGAAGCCAGGTGGCTCGTTGGCAAGTCTACGCTTCTCCCCACCGCACATACAAACCCGCGCCGCTTCGGGTCTCTATGCTGTTTTGTCTTTTCCTGGAACATGTGTAAACTAGAGGCGCTGTTCACGGGCCCGCCGCTGACGGAGGCCGTGGACGGCGGGGAGCCGATCTTCACCCCAGTTCGGGCGGCGCGCCCATCGCACTCACAATTCGGCGCGCGCCCGTACCGGCCGGCATTCGCATGAACTCAAAATCCTAAACAAGGAACCATTACACGGGGAGGAACGCTTCATGGAGACTGTTGCGGGGGACAAGGCCGTACAAGCGGCGAAAGCGGCGTTGGAGGCCGGCGAGGGCATTCTCCGCCTCGCGCCAACGTGGGTGCCCAGGGCATTCCTGCAACCGGGCCGGCGCCTCAAGCTCCACCCGGACGACTACTACGCCCTTGGCAAGGACCGGGGCGGCATCGACGAACGCTGGTTCGCGTCCACGACGGCCGCCGACAACGCGGGCGCGCCGCCCGACGAAGGCCTCAGCTACATTGTCCACGAGGGCAAGCGCTGCACCCTGAAGGACGCCGTGGAAGGCCTTGGCGGCGAAATCATCGGCGGCGCCATCTGGGACAAATACAAGCGCTGGCCGGTGTATAGCAAGTTCTTCGACAATATGGGGCCCATTCCCCATCATTTGCACCAAAACGACGAGCAAGCCGCGCTCGTGGGCCGGCAGGGCAAGCCCGAGGCCTACTATTTCCCGCCCCAGCTCAACGCCATCGGCAACAACTTTCCCTACACCTTCTTTGGGCTGGAATCCGGCACAAGCCGGGACGACGTGCTGCGCTGCTTGGAAGCGTGGAACAAGGGCGACAACGGCATCCTCGATCTTTCCAAGGCCTACCGCCTCAAGCCCGGCACGGGCTGGCTGGTGGGTCCGTGCATTCTCCACGCTCCAGGCTCCTTGCTTACCTATGAGCCTCAATGGGGCAGCGATGTCTTCGGCATGTACCAATCCCTCGTGGAAGGGCGGGAAGTCTGGTGGGACCTCCTCGTGAAGGACATGCCCAAGGAAAAGCACCAAGACCTCGAGTACATCGTGGACTACATCGATTGGGACGCAAACTTGAATCCCAACTTCAAGGACAGCCACTACCTGGAGCCCATCGCCGACAGCGGATCCGAAGCCGAAGGGTATGTCGACCGTTGGGTCGTGTACGGCGACGTGAACGGCGAACAACGCTTCTCGGCCAAGGAGTTGACCGTCATGCCAGGCGCAAAGGCGACGATCAAGGACAACGGCGCCTCGGGCGTCATCGTCACGCAGGGCCGGGGCCGGATCAACAATCTGCCCTTGGAGTGCCCGTCCATGATCCGCTTTGGGGAAATGACCGAGGACGAGGTGTTCATCTCGGAGAAGCGGGCGAAGGAAGGCTACACCGTGGAGAACACGGCTAAGGCCTGCCCCCTCGTGTTGCTCCGGTACTTTGGTCCGGACGTCAATCCCCAGGCGCCGAAGGTGGGCGATCACAAGAAACGCTAACTGCCCGGACGGGGACATCCGGCGTCGCTCCGGTCCCGTCTGGTTGGCCGTGTCCCCCATCGCCGCCGAGGCCCGGCGGCAAGCAAGCGATACATGGCAAGCGCAATCCGTGCCGCGCGGCGGGGGAACGCGCGGAACGCAAGCCGCGCCTGGCCTATGGCCGGAAGGCGCAAAGCAGGGAGGATAATGACCAATGGCGAACACGTATCCAAAGGTGCACAACGCGGCGTGGCCCGGTGTCGTCGGCAAGGATCCGGCCACGGAAAACCCGCCCATCGACCTGGACACGATGCTGGACTATACGGCGAAGGCGGAGGTCAACGGCCAGAAGTTCGACGGCGTTGACTTGTTCCTCGCCGACCCCCACGTTTCCATCGATTCGTCGGAGGACGACATCAAGCAGCTCGCGGACAAGGTCCGGTCCCGGGGCCTGGTGATCGGCTCCGTCGTCGCGCCCGTATGGCCGCCGGTGGGCGGCGGGCCCGCCACGGATGAAGGCGAAGGCCGCAAGCAGTACCTCGGCCAAGTCCGCAAGGCCTGCCAGATCGCCCGTCAGCTTGAAGACCTTGGCGTGCGGCCCTATGGCGTGGTCCGCATCGATTCCGCCGTGGACCCGGGAACCTGGGCGCAAGACCCGGAGGGCAACCAGAAGCGCATCGCGGAGACCTTCCGCCAGGCGGGACGCATCGCGGCGGACAGCGGGCAACGCCTCGCCGCCGAGGGCGAGATCTGCTGGGGCGGCATGCACAGTTGGCGCCGCATGGTCCAATTGTTGGAGCTGACCGACATGCCGGACGTCGTCGGTTTCCAGGCGGACATGGCGCACACCCTCCTCTACGTGATGGGCTACAACGCGCCTGAAGACGCGATGCTGCCCCAGGACTTCGATTGGTCGGACAAGAGCAAGCTCGACGACGCTCTCCGGCAATTGACAGCCGCACTGCGGCCCTGGACCATCGACTTCCACGTGGCGCAGAACGACGCCACGGTCTTCGGCTCCGGTTCCCATGACAAGACCGGACGCCACTGCCTGCCCAACGACCCGAACGGAAAACTGGACATCCCCCATCACGCGGGATTCTGGCTCCGCGGCGAGGACGGCGCCCTGACGAAGCGGTTCCAGCACATCTGTTGGGACGGCTGCATGTTCCCGAACACGGTGATGGCCGAGCAGAAGACCTGGAACGATATCCTCGCGGCCATGCTGTCGGTCCGCGACGCCCACGGCTGGTGACGCCGCCGGGCAACGCCGCGAGAGTGTCATACACAGAGGGGAGTTTCACGGCCGGTGGGCCGTTTTGAAAGGACATAGCATATGAGCGCAAAGAAACCGCTGAACATCGGGATGATCGGTTACGGCTTCATGGGCCGGGCCCATTCCAACGCCTACGCCAAGGTGAACCATTTCTTCCATGATCTCGCCCACAAGCCCGTGCTGAAGGCGGTCTGCGCCCGGAACAAGGAGAAAGCGCAGGCCTTCGCGGACGCGTGGGGGTACGAATCCGTGGAGACGGACTGGCGTCAGCTTATCGCGCGGGACGACATCGACGCCATCGACATCTCCGCCCCGAACAACGTGCACCGCGAGATCGCCCTCGAAGCCGCCAAGGCCGGCAAGATGATCCTTTGCGAGAAGCCCCTGGCCATGAACGCCCAGGAAGGCGAGGAGATGGTGCAGGCCGTGGAGAAGGCCGGCGTGGCCAACACTGTCTGGTACAACTACCGCCGGGTCCCCGCGATCACCTTGGCGAAGAATCTGATCGAAGAAGGGAAGCTCGGGCGGATCTTCCATTACCGCACCCTGTTCCTACAGGACTTCACCATCTCCGAAGACCTGCCCCAGGGCGGCCCGGGCCTGTGGCGCCTGGACGCGAGCGTCGCGGGCAGCGGCGTCACGGGCGATTTGCTCGCCCACAACATCGACACGGCCATGTGGCTTAATGGGGCCCTGGCGGAAGTCAGCGCCATGACCGAGACCTTCGTGAAGGAGCGCCAGCACGTCGACACTGGACAGAAGCAGCCCGTGCGCATTGACGACGCGGCGGCTTTCATGGCTCGCTTTGACAATGGCGCCTTGGCCACCTTCGAAGCCACCCGGTTCGCCCGCGGGCACAAGGCCTACTACACCCTGGAGATCAACGGCGAACACGCCTCCATCTTCTGGGATCTCCACGACCTTCACCGCCTGAGCTACTTTGACCACCGGGACGCGTCCAATGTCCGCGGATGGCGCAGCATCCACGTCACGGACGGCGAGCACCCCTACATGGACAAGTGGTGGGTCCCCGGCCTGCAAATCGGCTATGAACACACCTTTGTGCACCAGGTGGCCGATTTCCTCAAGTGCCTGGAGACTGGCGAACCTTGCCGGCCGAACTTCCGCGACGCCCTGGAGACCCAGTACGTCTGCGACGCCGTCCTCGCGTCCGCCAAGAGCCGCGCCTGGACCCCTTGCAAGAAGTAGGACCGAGCGGCGCGCCGATTCCGAACGCCGGGACCCCGGGCTATGAGCGCCCGGGGTCCTTTGTTGAAACCAGGACCGCTCCGTCCTTCGCTTGACGCGGCAGTTGCGTTTCACGCTCTGTGCGCGGTAGTATACGGCTCTATGCGAACCCGCGCGTGCATGTCTGCTGTACGTCCTTCGTCCCAGCCACACCAGGTTCCGGCACAATGAGGTGATGCGTGAGCACCATAACGTTTACCCCGATGGGGGGTGGCGCTGAAATCGGCGCCAACTGTTACCTGCTTACAGTTGGCGAATACCACATACTCTTGGACTGCGGCATTCATCCCAAGAAAGAAGGCCGGGAGGCCTTGCCAAGCCTTGGATTGCTTCAACGCGCGCCGGACGCCCTGGTGGTCACCCATGGCCACATCGATCACTGCGGGGCGGTTCCGTACCTGATGAAGGAATTCCCCACCACGGCCTGCTACGCGACGAAGCCCACCGTCAGCATCATGGACCGCATGCTCCACAACAGCGTCTCCGTCATGACCACGCTGGGCCGCGAACGGGGAATCCGCGACTATCCGTTGTACACCCACAGCGACGTGGATTTCGCCATCCGTCACTGCACCGGGATGGCTTACGACGCCGCCTTCACCACCTCCTGGAACAGCCCGTGCAAGAC
>SLHB01000110.1 GCA_007136375.1 Candidatus Hydrogenedentota bacterium | reverse complement strand
TCGACCGCGGCGGGCTTCAGGATAGGCGTCAGAATGAGGATGAGCGGCGCCATGTCCATGAAGCAGCCCAGTGCCAGCATGACGCCGAGGACCAACAGCATCATGAGGGTCGGGTCGGCGGTGAGGCCCAGGAGGAGTTCCGTGAGCCGCGATGGCGCGTCCAGGCGCGTCATCATCATGCCGAAGGCGCCGGCCGCGCCGATGAGGAGCATGACCATGCCGATGGTGCGCACGGCTCGCAGCAGCACGCCGCCCAGCTCGCGCGGGGACAGATCGCGGTAGACGAGAACGCTGAGGAACAGCGCGTAGACCACCGCCATCACCGCGGATTCATACGCGGTGAACCAGCCGGTCAGGATGCCCCCCACGATGATGACGGCCGTAAGCAGGGGCGGAATGGACACAACCAGGCGCGCAAGCACCTCCTTCACCCCCACCGCCGCTTCCTTCGGATAACCTCGCGCCACGGCGAGGACGTAGGCCACGGCCATCAGCGACAGGCCGATCATGACGCCGGGGATAACGCCGCCGAGGAACAGGCGGTCGATGTACGGGTACCCGAAGGCGATGGCGAAGATGATGGCGTTGTGGCTCGGCGGGATGATGATGCCTTGGGTCGAGGAAGAGATGGTCACGGCGACGGCGTATTCGGGATCGTAGCCGCGCCGCGTCATGGCCGGGATGAGGATGGCGCCGGTGGACGAGGTGTCCGCCACGGAAGAGCCAGACACGCCGCCGAAGAACATGGAGCCCAGTATGTTGACCGACGCGAGGCCGCCCCGGAAGCGGCCCACAAGGGCGTTAGCGAAGTCGAGGAGCCGCCGGCTGATGGAGCCCGACGACATGATCTCGCCGGCGAGGATGAAGAAGGGAATGGCGAGCATGCCCCACCCGCTGATGGCGCCCTCCATCTGCCGAAATGTGCCCGCGAGGGAGCGCAGGGGATCAAAGCCCGTGTACAGCGCGGTGACGGCGGCGGAAATCGCGAGGGCGAAGGCGATGGGCGTGCGCAACACAAGGAGCGCCACGAACAGGCCGAAGAGGAGCGCCGTGGCCAGATCAGTGTTGTAGCCCACCCGTTTCCCCCTCTTTCGCGGCGGCCGGCGTCTCCGGTTCACGCCCCGGCGCCGGGTCGCCCAGCCACAGCATTTCCAGCGCGGCGATGGCCCCGACGGCTCCGCCCAAGGGCATGGTCACATAGAAGACCGACTCCGGCCAGCCCGATCCCGGCAACCGCGTGCTCCACCCCTCCACGGTCAGGAGAACGCCCGCCCAGCACATCACCAGGAGGAAAGCGGCGAGCAGGGCCGCGACGGCGCGGATGAGCACCGCTTGGACAGCCTCGGGCAATCGGGCCGCGAAGGCCTCGATGGCCAGATGCGCGCCTCCCCGCAAGCCCGGGCCAATGGCGAGGAACACGAAGGCGCCAAAGGCCGCGCGCCGGTAATGCTCCAGCTCCATGGGCGTGGACCAACCGGCCCAACGAATGACAAGACGCGAAAAGACGGCGATGACGAGGGTCGCCAGCACGGCGGCGGCCAGCACCAGAGCCGCGCGGCAGACCCACGCCGTCACGGCCGAGAAACGGCGCGCCGCCGGAGACGCGGTCTCGGTCATTCAACGGCCTCGATGCGGCTGATGAGATCGCCGAAAGCGCCGCCATGGCTATCAAACACCGGCGCCATCGCGTCGGCGAAGGCGTCCAACGCGGCCTGGTCCGGCTCCACAATGGTCACGCCCGCTTCGCGCACCGCCTCGAAAGCCTCTTCCTCCATCTCCGCCCAACGCTCCCGCTGATACGCCAACTGCTCCTGAGCGGCTTCGCGCACGGCCTCCTGATCCTCCTCGCTGAGGCGGCTCCACCAACGTTCGCTCGCCACGATGACCTCGGGGATCTGGACGTGCTCGTTCAGGATGAAATGGGGCGCCGCGTTGAAATGGCCGCTCGTATAATAGGACGGTGGATTGTTCTCGGCCGCGTCCACAACGCCGTGTTGCAGCGCGCTGTACAATTCATCGTAGGGGACGGCCTGCGGCGTGGCCCCGAGGGCGCGCACCATCGCCTGCATGATCTCGTTGTCTTGCACCCGGATGTCCAGGCCCTGCAAGTCTTCCGGCCCTTCCAACGGCGCCGTTGAGTAGAAAGACCGCGCGCCCGAGTCCTGCCAGCCGAGGCCCACGAGCCCGCCGCCGATGGACTCCAACAACTCATCGCCGATCTCCCCTTCGAGCACCGCCCACTTGTGCTCCGCGTCCCGGAATAGGAAGGGCATGGCGAGCACGCCGATCTTGTCCGAGTAGGGCTCCAAGGGGGCCGCGGAAATCCGGTTGATCTGGATGTCTCCATCGCGGGTTTGTTGCAGCGTGTCCGTTTCCCCCCGTCCCAATTGGGCGCTGTGGTAGATCTGCATCCGCAGTTCGCCGTTTGTCCGCTCCTCCAGCGCCTCCGCCATCCGCATCAACCCCTGCACCGTCGGATAGCTCTCTGGGTGCACGTCCGACACGCGGATGGTCCCCGTGCCGGCGGGACCGCAGCCCGCGACGATCACCGCCGCCGCTAGCAACCCCAGCACGCCCCTCCCCTGTATCCCATTCATCATTAGATAAGGCTCCTCGTATCGCCGGGCCAAGCCGGATTGATGGCCGCCGCCTCCACATGCGCATCCGCCGCCAAGTGTACACGGCGCCCACGGACAAAATCCAAGAACAGCGCGGCTGGCGCCACGGACGGGGCTCACAGTTGCTCAACACTGACAAATTTTTCGCTAAATTTTATTTTATCACGGTAAACACGAAAAAGCCTGGACCCCATAAGCCTTTTTCATAAAAGGACTTACACCGCACTAGGGGTTTGGCGCCAAAATTGCTTCATAGTCTCCTACTGCGCGGCATACAGTTGGGCCGCCTATGACAGGGAAGCGTCCGGAACATGTGAGCGAGCCGTGGACCGTGGGGGCGGGAACGGACACGCATCGAAGCGCCGCTAACAGGAGGAGTATAAGCAGATGACGCATGAGACATGCAAATGGACCGTGGTTTTCGCCAGTGTGCTGCTCGTCATGGCGGGGCCCGCGTCCGCTTCAGGATTGGAAAGCTTCTGGACCGTGCTGGGTCCCAATGGCGATCCCATCGAAAGCCAAGGCACCGGCTTCGGGGACAGGGAAGGCCGGCTGTGGTTCTTCTATCCCGAGGACCCGGACAGCCCGAACCCCTTGGACCAGTTCTCCTGGTGGAACCAATGGTTTCACAATGGGTTTGACGACCACTTCTGGAAGGAAGTCCGCATCGACATCTGGGCCCGGCCCACGAATCCGGACGACTGGGACCTGAATCTCGTGTTGAACTGGACCACGCCAGCGTGGTTGGATCCAACGGCCCCGCCGCTTTGGAACACGGATCCCGACACAGGCGAACGCTTGATTGGACGTTGGGCGCCTGGCGCTTCGGCATGGACGCTCGCCAACTTCGAGCCCGGCGACGACGCCCTGCACTTGCACTGGGAAGGCCGGCTGCCGGTCGACTACTGCCCGGAATGGCTCTCCATTGACGTATTCGGGCGAAACGTGGAGTTCGGCGGGACCATCCGGCACCACTGTGTGATCCCCGAACCCGCCACGATGACCCTGCTCGGCCTTGGCCTGTCGGGCTTTGCCGTGCGCCGGTATTGGCGAAAGAACAAGATGGGCGCCTAACCAACCCTAACCCGGACGCTTCCCCGTCCCGAGAACCCGCTAACACCGCGCGGAAGCCCCCCCAACCCGCGCGGCGCTAGCGCCACAAGCGCCCCAACTCCCCTCTCCCAACCGCCAGCCCGCCCTTTCCATGCGCGAGAAGAACGGTCCCGCGGTGGTCTTTGCCTCTGATAGCGGGGATGTCGCATACTGGCGTCTTCAAAGGGAGGTCAAACCGGAAAACGCCATGTCCATGAATGACGAACCGACGCTGAGCGATCTGCTTGGCCGGGAAGGGTTGATCCGCGAGGTTGGCGACACCGTCGCAACCTGCCGTCCGCCGCACGTCTTCGGAGTCCACGGAGACTGGGGCTTGGGCAAGACCAGCTTCCTCCACCAGGTTCAGTACTACCTCACGGGCGATTGCCCTCAACAGCCGGCCGCCGACATGGAAGAGGCCAAGGACAAGCTTCCGAAAGG
This sequence comes from Candidatus Hydrogenedentota bacterium, assembly GCA_007136375.1. Lineage (GTDB taxonomy): Bacteria > Hydrogenedentota > Hydrogenedentia > Hydrogenedentales > SLHB01 > SLHB01. Next base: position 2,011 of record SLHB01000110.1, on the reverse strand, counting down.
GGAGCACCAACACGTGGCCGTCGTCTGGTTCGAGGCCTGGCGCTACCAGTATGAAGATGTCCCCGTCGTTGCGCTGCTCCATGAGATCCGCGCGCAGCTCGACTGGCAGTGGAAACTCGGTCAAGCCACAAAAAAAGCCACTGAAGTAACGATCCGGGGCGCCCTGATGTCCCTCGAGGACCTCACGAAGAAGATCGGGTTTCAGGCCTCCAAGATACAAGCCGCCGGCGAAAGATGGGAGCGCGATCACTTGGCGGCGGCGCTACCCTCCCACACCATTCGCGAACAACTCCAACAGGCCATACGCCATTTGCTTCCAAGCAAGAAAGGAATTAAGGGATCAAGCTCGCGGGTCGTGGTGCTCATTGACGACCTGGACCGCTGCGAGCCCAGCGCGGCTTACCGGCTCCTTGAGGGACTGAAGATCTACCTCACCATTCCGAATTGCGTCTTCGTGCTGGGCATGAACCAGAGTGTCATTGAAGAGGCTATCGCGGGCCAACTCCCGGTTTACGAGATTCTCGCGCAACCAACGCGCTCCAGCGTTACCCCGGAGGCGGAGGATAAGACGGCCGGTACGGCGGCCGGGGAAGTCCAGCGGCAGCCCGGGGAGAAGCGCCTCCTCCGCGCCGGGGCCTACATGGAAAAGCTGTGCCAGAACGTCTGGCGGTTGCCGCTGGTCCGAAAGCCCGAAAAGTTCTTGTACGAAACAATGGACGCAACCAAACCCGTCCGCGCTTGGGTGAACAACGCCATCAAGAGCGTTGATCAAGCGCCTTTCCCGTGTTTGCCGCGCAACCCCCGCCGACTCAAGGCGCTGGCCAGCCTCATTGATCGTCTGGCCGCGCGTCTGCCGGAAAAGGACGAAACCCCTGAGCCCAGCGATTTGGAGATGCGTGATGAAGCGGCCCTGTTGCTTGTCGTAGCGTACATCTATCAATTTCACCCGGAGTTGTACCACCGATGGGAAAACAACCTTGACTTGTTTCGTAAGTTGGCCGACTGGGCCGGGGGCGCTGAAAAGGAGTTGCCGGTGCGCGTTCAACCGGACAAGCCGCTGCATATTGCCGAGCCGGCGAGCCCCGAATCAGAGGATGAGTTGACCGGCGCGCCTCCGGATATCGAAGCGTTGCATCGGGACCCGTCGGATCCGAATGTGTTTTGGATACAATCGCTTGTTTATAAACTGCGCGACGCGGACCCCCAATGGTTCGCGCGCTACATCCTGGGACCGGACCATGTCTGAGGAACCTTCACGCATCGCCGACCCCCGTAAGCGCCTGGGGGCCACCCTTCCGGGCGGGCCCTATCCCGGCTTCGGGGAAGACATCGAACTCATCGCCTACGCGGACAAGGTGTTGAAATGGCACGGCAACATCACCTTTCTAGGGCTGCCCCACCTCCGGGACGTGCCCGACGCGCAGATCGACCGGCTTTTCGTCGAACCCCACGTGTCAGAGCGGCGGATGGCGCCCGAGACCTCGCCACAACGTTGGGGGAAGACCACGGCCGCCCTGGACGCCGTTTGCGAGAACAAGCGCCTGGTCATCCTTGGCGATCCCGGCAGCGGAAAGTCCACCCTCATAAACTGGATCGCGTGGCATTTGGCGCGCAAAGCCGAGAGCGAGTGGAGCAAGGGCCTCGCCTCGGAAGACGGCAGCCGCCCCCTTCCGCTCCCCATGATCCTGCGCGAACTCAGCATCGGCCCCGGACTGGACTGGAGCCGGCTGCTCGACGCCTTCCTCGCCCACCGCGTGGCCGCCCCCCTCGCGGGACGGGACCGTGTCGAGCCGTTCCTCAAGCGGGGCCAGGCCATCGTGCTCATCGACGGCCTCGACGAGGTTGGAGCCCTCGATGTGCGGGAGGCCCTGCGCGCCGCCGTGCTCGAGGGGATGAGGCGATACCCCGACACACGGTGGGTGCTCACGTCGCGCATCATCGGCTACGAGGACGCCCCCTATGATTGGGAAACGGAGAACCTTGGTGAGCGCGAATCGGAGGAGTTGCCGGG
>SLHB01000052.1 GCA_007136375.1 Candidatus Hydrogenedentota bacterium | reverse complement strand
CTTGCGCCCGAGGGAGACGGTAAGGTGGACGCGCAACTCGAGGTCCGTGGGCGACGATCCGGTCACATCCACGGCGTGGTCCATCACGGCGCCCCGGGGCGTGTTGACGTCGTAGGCCTCGCCCACGTCTCCCAGACTGAACCCGCCTTCGGCGAGCACGGCTTCGGCTTCGGCGCGGTCCATACCCTGGATGACCGGGATCTCGGGCACGGCCCCGGGAGCGGGCACGGAAACGGGGGCGCGTATGGACAGGGGCGGCGGCTCGCTGGGATCGCCGGGAATCGTCACGGAACTCCCCGTGATGTTCTCGAAGGTGTTGCCGGATTGGTACGGGCCGGCTCCGCCCGAGCGGATGCCGTCGTTGAGATCGCGGAACAAAGAATTGCGCACGGAGGCTTGGGCGGTCCGCTCGCCATGAGCCAAAACGCCGATGCCGCGCGGATGGCCTCGCCCGTCCAGGGTCACGGCGTTCACTTCCATCGAGGCATTGTCCATGTACACCAAGCTGAAGCTTTCGTTCGCGCCGACGCCGCCCACCCCGAAGGTGACCGTGAGGTTATGGACTGCCGTCCGCTCGTTGCCGCGAATGGCGTAGCGCGGCGCGCCGCGAGAGCTCGTGTGTCCCCGGATAATGACGCCGTCCCGGCTTTCGCCAACGAGATGGGTGTAGGGCGCTAGATCAATGCTCTCGTTGTATTCGTGTTCCGCCAGATGGATCGTGACGGGCCGGATGTTCCGGTAGTGTCCGGGCACAATGCGGTAGGTGCTCCACCCCGTGGCGATGTGGGCCGTGGTCATGGACCGCGTGATAGTCCGCCATGGCTCTTGGATCGAGCCAGGAACATCTACGGGCGCGCCATCGGCGTCAATGTAGGAGTCGGCGCCCCAGGGGTGCACGAAGTAGCGATCGGGCACGGCATGGCGATTATGGGGGTCCTTATCGAGAAGGTAGGCCTGCAAATTGGTCAAGCCATCCCCCGAGGCGTCCTGCCCCGCGACCGCGGGATCGAGGGGATCGAAGCCGTGGGCCAGGAGCCAGGCGTCGGATATCCAATTCCCGGCGGTGTCCCGAGCCCAGGGGTCAAGATCGTTGGCGTGTTTCTCGGCGAGTGTGACGCCGCCGTCGGTGAAATCGACGTCCGCCACGGCGGGATCGAGGGGATCGAAGCCATGGGCCACGAGCCAGCCATCGGGAATGCCATTGCCGGACGTGTCGGGATCGTTGGGATCCGTGTTGTGCTTATACTCTTCGGCCACCGTCAGGCCGTCGCCATCGAGATCTTGGCCGCCAAGGTCCGGGTCCGTGGGATCCAGCCCATGGGCCTCCAGCCACCACACGGGAACTCCTGGACTGACGCTTTCTTCACCCTGATGCTCGTAAGCGCCGATGTCCGGCCCGTCCCCGGCGGGCCGGGGCAGCCCCTCGAAGTCCCGGACCCCATCCTCCACCGCAACGCCGGCGCCGAGGGCCGGGGAATCCGCCTGGAGACGGAAATCGCCCGCGGCGGGATCCACGAACCGGGGATCCCCGTGAATCACACCTGGGCCGGTAACAGACTCGTTTTCGACGAGACCATGGTCAAGGCTGTAGCGGCCTTCTTGCTGCTCCAGGAAGGCGCCGCCGTCGTTGCCCCACATAAGCGAGTTCACGAACCGCACCGGCTCTAGATCTCTACCCGGGGGAAGGGGCGGAGAAACCACGCTCGTGGCGGTAACCAAAACCCCTTCCGCGCTTTCGTTTCCAGTCATGGTGCAATGGACGAACACCGATCCCGCATGCTGATCGTGCACAACGGAGGCGACGCGCGCCCGGTTGTTCTCGAAAAGGCACGCGATGAACCGGGCCATGCCCCCGAGCTCGATATCCGGGTCGGGATTTCTCAACAGGAACCATAGGCGATGCACAATCGAAACCGCGCCGCCCCGGGCGGCTTCGTTCCCGGAGAACTCGCAACGATAGAAAACGAACTTCCGCTCATCTTCACCGATACGCTGCAACGCCGCCGCGCCGCCAAGGCCGTCATCGTCGGTCACGGCGTTTCCAACGAACGCGGAGTCCCATACTTCGCCCCAACTGCCCCGCCGGCTTACGCTGCCGGCCGCGGCGCCGAGGGCGCCGCCCCCCGCGGCCGCCGTGTTGCCTTCAAGGCGCGTGTTCCACATGCGCAAACCCGCGTTCATAAGGTAGATCGCCCCACCCCCGTTGGACGCGTGGTTATCCCGGAAGACAACGTTCCGGATGGTCAACCCCGCCCGCAGCGCATGGACCGCGCCGCCGTCCTCGGCGGAGTTTCCTTCGAAGACACAGTTCCGGATGATGGTGTGGCAGTTCGTTATCCGTAAGGCGCCGCCTTCGCGCCCCACGCCGTTGACGATCCGGAATCCGTCCAGCGCGCCGTTCGATCCAAGGATAACCAGGCGGCCGTCGTGATACTCCGCCGTCGTCGAACCGTCCAGCACAGTGGGATGGGCCTCCCAGTCGCGCTCGTCCCGGCTCGTTTCCCCGCCCACAAAACCGCCGTACAGATCGACATTCCAGCGCATCGTGACGACGTGAGAGTCCGGATCGCTGGGATCCGCGCCGAGATACTCCCCTTCCGCGACCCACACTTCGCCGCCGCCGGCCCAGTAGGCCCAGTCCACGGCGGGCTGGATCTCGGTGAAGGCCGTCCGCCAGGAGCGGCCGTCCTGCGTCTCGTTCGTGTTGCTTGCGTCCACGTACCACACCACGGCGTACGCGGGAACGGGCGTTCCCATCACCGCCGCGAGGACTGCGAACGCAATAACCATCCGCATCTTCATGAATCCATCTCCCTGAATGACAATGATTGCGCTTCCGCGCCGCCCGGGACCCGCCAGGACAGCGGCTCACATAAAAAAAGACCACAGAGCCACGTAGAGCACCGAGCGGCTTCGCTCGATGGTCTCTGTGTTTCTGTGGTCAACGCGTCAGCGGATGATGGAGGCCGCCCTCTCCGGCGGGGACGCCGGACCGGTCTCGCTCGATGAAGGCCCGCGCACACCGGTGAACGGACCGCCCTCTTCGCCGCGTCCGGATGGGTCATTGCCCTCCTCCCCTCACTTCACAGCCGCGGCCGCCCACGCCATCCCCGAGAGCGTCCGCATCAGGCTGTGTATCGTAATTGTAGATTAATATGCGGCACGAAGTCAAGTCTTGACGCTTTTCGGCCACAAAACAGTACGAAATAAAACAAAAACCACGGCGTCCCAAAGCGGGCGGCGCGGCGCCGCCAGCGCTCTGGAATGCCGTGGCTGGATCACCCTTGCGCGGCCAAAGCGGCCTCAGGCGTAGGGCATGGCGGGAACCTTGCCGCGGAGGCGCGCGTAGACGGACAGGGCGCCCCGGTGGTGGGCCGTGTGTTCCGCGATGGCGCCAAAGACTTCTCCCCGGGGAGCGCCGGGCATGATCTCCCCCTGGGGCAGGGGCTGCCGCAGGACCTCGGCCGGGGTGTTCGCCGCGCAGTCCCTGGCGCGCTCAAAGGCGGCGGCCAAATGCTCCCGCGCGGCCCCAAGGGACGTAAAGGCGTTGGCCTCGGCGACATGCTGTTCGAAATCAAGATCCCACGTGTCCTTGAATCCGCCGTCGAGGAACCAATGCACCGTCAGCGCGGTATGCCCTACTTGTCCCGCCACGGTGAACATCCCTTCGGCCGGCGCAAAGGAACTGTCCTCTTCCGTCAAACAGGCCGTGGCCCTGCCAAAGAAGGTCTCGGATTCCTCCAAAAGCTTCACCCAATACGTGTTTTCCCGCACCATTACGCAGCCTCCTTCCGTTAAGTGGGATCGTTCACTTCTCCGCGCCTCCCCCCGAAGCCCGCTCGCGTGAGGCGCCATCGCGACACCGGGCGCGTGGTTGCTCCGCCGCCGGGCGGGCTGGGCCATGCTGTCGTCTTCCCTTTCCACCCAGAGTCATGTTGCGACGCCGCACCCGGACTCCGAGAGCATCTATAACCCCGCGAACGGAAAAGGATCAGACGCCTCGAACTTGTCAACCGCGTTCCCTACATAGATTTCATGATCTTCGAGAGGTAATCTCCTGACCACGCTATCCTCATCAAAGTCGATATCCTTAAGATCCACCCAGAACGTGTTTGGCGTTAGCGCGGTCTCGAAATAATAGACGAGATTCTTGTGGTCAGATACGGATCTCCATCGCGTTGAAGAGATATTGGGCTCCTCTTCAGATGAAATACCGAAAGGAACAGACACGTTTCTGATGACGCTAAAGACACTAGCTATCGCTACTCTAGTGTCACTCGTTCTTGGGATGGCGTCGATATAGAAGGATGCTCTCACAAAGCGGTCGGCGGCGCGATTCGTTCCCGGAAGCATGGTCAAGCCACCGACCTGTCTCCAGTATTCGTTCAACGCAAGTTGCTGCTCGAAAACCGGTGAGTTGGTCATCACCGTGTATGACATGTCGTGATGGAGCCTAAGCTCTCCATCGATATACTCGAAAATCGCGTTATCGCCTGCAGCGTCAGAAATCGACAAGTGGAGCGTCGCAAAACGGTCTGTGCCCGGAATATCCGCCGAAACCACAACGAAAGACTCCGAGCGTAACGCTTCTACTGCCTCTTCGACCGTTGCAAAATTGTCCAACACATACTGGACCCAGGCGGCGACGCTAAGCCCGTCCATGTCAGGCCCAAACTCTGGATAGCGGGATTCCGCAAGCCACAACAGGTTGGCGACAAGGCCTTTCTCATTCATTCCATCCGCACTGCATATATCGAACGCGCTCGTGACGATGCTTCCGTACTTAGAAGTCCAAGTCACGGAATTGGGCCCAACAGCCCCATGCCGCTCCATACCTCTAGGGAACAACCATAGATTGGCCGGTATGTCATCCTTCCAATCCATGGATCGGGCTGTAACAACCATACCATCGGGGCCTTGATAAACCGCCCGCGTACAAGCTACCGCTGATGCCGCAAACAACAGTAAACAAGCACACGCTGTGATGAAAACGCCAGTTCTTGTCTCCATTGCGAACCTCCATCGTTAATCATAACGTTGAAGTTCAGGGCGGCGGCGCCAGCGGCGCATTCCTTGGATCGCGGTGTTAAACCGTTGTTACAAAAGTCGACGCCTCAGTATCTTTCGAGAACACGGCCCCGTATGCAGGGCCGCCAACCCTTATTTCAGGCAGCAAGCCGGCCTCGCAAACGTCACAGTACTTCATAGAGATTTGGCAGATTCAGATGGCGGCTCCCTCGTCCATGATCGGTGTAGTTTCTCGCTCGCTAGATTTATAAGGCGCCACGACAACAGTCGACGGCAATCGGGGAGAGACGCTTCACTTGCGTCGCCTTTCGGTCGGTCGAAGAGGTGGTAAGAAAACGGTATCACAATGGTTAAGCTGACCCGCGCAAGCCGATGGATGGCGAACCAGTATCGAAGTGTATGGCAGGCGGCCCGCTGTGTCAAGCGCGCTTTGGGTTGACGGGGTCCCGGAGCCCGTGGGCCGCCTCCGAAGCCAACGGCATCGGAGGCGGCGCGGCTGCTATTCCACCGTGACCGACTTCGCCAGGTTCCGGGGCTGGTCCACGTCGCATCCGCGGCGCACCGCTACATGGTAGCTCAGTAGCTGGAGCGGCATGACGTGGACCACAGCCGCGAGCAACGGCGGCGCGGGCGGCGCGTAAATGACGTGGTCCGCTTCGTCCTGGATCCCAACGTCCCCTTCGGTGGCCAGGGCGATAACAAGGCCGTCCCGGGCGCGAGCCTGCCGGACTTGGCTCAGCATTTTGCCGTAGAGCGTGTCTTGCGGGCACAACGCCAGTACGGGCATGCTTCCGTCGATCAGCGCAATCGGCCCGTGCTTCATTTCTCCGGCGGCGTAGCCCTCGGCGTGGATGTAGCTAATCTCCTTGAGCTTGAGCGCGCCTTCCATGGCCACGGGGTAGTTCACGCCGCGCCCCAGGAAGAGAACGTCCCGCGCCTTGTGAATCGTGTTGGCCAGGGCTTCGTACTCCCCTTCGCGCTCCAGCACCCGTCCGGCCAGGCCCGGCAGCCGGTTCAAGGCGTCGAGCCTGCTTCGCAGGGCGGCGGCGTCCAAGACGCCACGTAACGCTCCCAGAGCGCAAGCCAGCATGTACTGGTCCACGAGAGACACCGTGAAGGACTTGGTGCTCGCCACGCCGAT